>JAFNYE010000104.1 GCA_017383345.1 Alistipes sp.
CCCCCTTATTTAAGGACATATCAAAAAACATTGATTATTAATAATTTAAATCTACATAACTATGTATTGGACACTTGAACTTGCATCAAAATTGGAGGATGCTCCTTGGCCAGCAACCAAAGAGGAACTTATAGACTACGCTAACCGTTCAGGCGCACCTCTTGAGGTACTTGAGAACCTTGAGGCAATTGAGGACGACGGCGACATTTACGAGAGCATCGAAGAGATTTGGCCTGACTACCCATCAAAGGAGGACTTCTTTTTCGATGAGGAGGAATATTAATGAGGTAATTGGTTTATAATCAATTATTTGACCATCTGGGTTTGGTTAACTTTTGTTAACTAAACCCTTATTTTTTACCTTTTTTCGATATTAAAATGTACTATTAGTTACCCATTAGTTATCCTCCGACTATTCGCAAAAATTCCAACGAATAATTACAGTTTTAGCAGACTAATCAGTGTAAAATATATGGTTTAATGAGGCTTGATTTGTTTATCTGCCTGTTAATTCATATATTTGCGTTTGGAAAACATAAATAGCCGTCATTTCCCACGCAAATAAGAGAGAATTATGGATAAGCAAACATTAAGAAAGTACTTCATCTATATGGTGCTTTTGTTAGTGGTATTACTACTAATAAATCGCGGATGGGCCTTTTTCAAAGAGAATGAAAGCGACAAAAAGAGTGATAATTCCCTTGCTGAGGTTTACAATGCCTACACATTATCCGGTATGAGAGCTGCCAGAGAGAAAGTTTTCAACTACGCCGAGATACTATACAACAAAGATGTTGCAGAGGGTAAAACTGACAAAAAATTCAGAGGCTTTACCCGTATAGATTACTGCTCAAAGGCGATAGCAAAGTACAAAGAGGAGATAAACAGCATTGACGAGTTGGCATATTATCTACCACTATTTTTTATTGCAATGGTAGTGTTTGCGCTATTTGTATCAATAAGTTTCGGACTTAGGGCAATTAGTCCGCTCGACTTTGAGCAGAGAGCCACATCGTTCAAAAATTAAAGACTGGAGGATTAGATATGGCAAACTATATAGATGCACAACGGACAACTTTTAGCAAAGAGGAGGAGCTTCGCTTCCGCAAGTTGTTCAACCAATGGGCAGCCTCAATAAGTGGCTACAACCGTAATAATTTGGGTAACGAGCTAAAGATTGTAGAGGTTTACAACTCCCCTATTTATCGCTGTAGCATCACCACGCAATACGACCATCGCGAACTCAATATGAAATACAAGCGTGTCAATGGCAAAGTATGTCCGCCCCGCACCATTGAGCGTGCATCGCAAATTGACCGCTGGGGAATGTTTCCGTTACCGACCATTTACACCAATATCGACAAGTCTTACTATGTAAGCGGTTCGGAGTATATCACGAATTGTCCGACTTGTAGTGGCGCAGGCAGAGTAAATTGCAGCAAATGTGGAGGTAAAGGTAAAATCACGCACGAGATTGTCAAAGAGAGAATATGTAGCGCGTGCAAAGGTTACGGATATACATACATAACCAAACATAGAAAAGAACAACAGAAGGTCCTTGACACTGACGGCAAATACAGATTCCGCTATGTTGATAAGGAATACAGCGAAAAAGTGACTTGTCAAGCTTGTGGCGGAAACCGCAAATTTACAGACATAACTTATCGTGATGAGCCTTGTTTTGAGTGTCGCCAAAGTGGCAAAGTAACCTGCTCGCAATGCTATGGCGATGGCAAGATGATACACTATTGGCAATTAACCAAACATCAGTATTGCCAATCCTTTACCGAGTATCGTTTCCCGTCTGTAATATCATACGAAGATGCTCAAAAGATGGAGAGCCTCGTTGAGCGCCCAAACTATGCGTGGGAGAATATTGAGACCCTTCGCTCAGACAATGGCAGATTTAGCAATGAGAACTTAATTGGAAAACCTCTTATCGGGAAAATAATCGCAAAATTTCCAAGCAAAGTAGAACATAACCTCAATACCGCAGTATGCTTTAGCGACATAAAGGTTGAGATGCGCAGTGCAAGAACGGTTGTATATCAAGTGGATGGAGAGCAATACTCCTGTATGGTTCTTATAGGTGACGAGTGGAAACTATTAACCATCAACTCACCGATATCCAAAAAGGTTAACAGCCTTAAAGAGAGTGTTAACGAGTATTGTCGCAAACATCAATACGGAAAGGCGTGGGCACTACTGCAAGAGGTAAACAAATATCCTCAAGCGGGCTCAAAAGAGGCACAAATGCAACAAGAGTTAGAGGAACGAATGGCTATGATGACCAAATTTGGAGCAAACATAGCTTTAGTGCTTTACACCCTCGGTTTGTCACCATTACTCTACCTTCTCTATGGCCCGTATAAGTTTTACGCATTTTGGAGTTCTTGGTTGATGGATAAATTTGACCTTTCGGCCGGACATTTAATGTTATTTACCATTATTGCCATAATGTTTGTAACTATCAAATTCGTCATACCCAATATTCCGGAGTCTGCGCATAGAGTTGCATCGCCATCAAAACGATTTTTATATGGTTTTAAGATTGGTACTTTCTCTTACATATTTTTAGCTTTAGCCGCTGCACTATTGTCATATTTCGGCATACTTCAAGTAGCAACAAGTGCTGCAATGCTCGTTCTAAAAATAGTGATATTTATTGTAATGCTCGTAATGTTCCTCCTGAGCGGCATATTCAAAATATTTAGTTAAGACTTTACTATATACACACACTACTAACCTCTAAATTCTTTTAGTGGTTAGTTTTTTTATTTGATAGTCCTATTTTGAACACAAAAATTGGGCTACAGCGGCTTAAGAATAAGGAATTTTATCTATCTTTGTCGCGCAAAAATTAGTAAAATTTAATATATACATTATGAGATTTAATTTTTATCCATTACTTGCTGCTTTTGCAATGATGCTACTACCTGCTTGCGAAAAAGAGGGTAACAACATCGACAATGGCAAAAGCATTGTAACAATTTCTGCCACATTGGAGAACGGTCGCCACTGGAACGCCGGTGACGAGGTTATCATTAATGGTAACAAGTACGCTGTAGAGGTAGGCGAAAAGTCAACAATCTCTATTGAAAATGTCACAGCTGCCGACTACTATTATGCTGCCTACGACTTTGGTCAGGGCACAATTGAGGGTACTAAACTATCGTTTACACTCCCTGATAATTTGAATTTGACCACCAAGTCAATTCAGCCAATGGTTGCATCTAACGGCAACAACAGCCTTGTATTTAAGAATTTGATGGGTAAGCTTCGCCTTGCTATGAGTGGCAATAAGACCATTACCCGCATTGTTCTCAGTTCACTTGACAATGCTCTTGCTGGTACTGCAACTGCTGAGATGAACTTTGCAGGTTCGCCATCAATTGATATGGCCGATGACGCAACCCGCACAATTACCCTCAATCTGGGTCAGGGCGTAGAGCTGCCTCAAGATTTTGATATAGCACTTCCTGCAACATCATACTCCGGTTTTGTTGTTACCGTTTACGGCACTGGCGATGAGCTTATGAGCAATTACTCTATCGCAGCGACAGACATTCCTCGCGGCGATGTTACATCGGTTGCTGTAACATACGAGCCAGACACCGAAGCTCCAACCTATGTAACTGCCACTCTCGAGAATGACGCCGAGGGTAACGCTAACACCTGGTCAAACAACTCTGTACTCTACATTAACGGCGTTCCTGCAAGCATCGTTGGTGGTCAAGGTACTGCAAACGGCGAGTTTGGTCCAATATCATTGGCTGATGTATATTACGCATCCAACTCTTCCGCTTCTGCAAATGGTTTAAGCGGTCAGACAATGCGTATTGCTATACCTGCAACACAAAACCACTCCGCATCAATTGCTGCTATTAACCCTGCTGTTGGCAAATCAACTACCAACAACATAGCACTTAGCTATTTGGGCGGCGTTGCAACTATTAAGGTTAGCGGTCCTCACTCTTTGCGCAAAGCCTCTCTTGCGGGCAAGAATAACCGTCGTTTGGCAGGCTCTGGCGTAGTTGATATGTCAACAGCTACACCTCGCCTTTCACTCAATGCAGACGCTTCAAAAGAGATTACTGTTGATTGTGGTACAGCGGGTCTTAATATCGAGAACGGAGCAACACTTCGATTTGTGATGCCGGCAGATAACTACAGCGAGGGCTTTACTCTCACTCTTACAGATAACAACGGTCAGACATTCAGTCAGGAGGTTGCGGGTGCAACTTTGAGCGCAAACACAATGTCTCCACTTGGTGAGGTTGTGTGGGAGAGCGCACAGGGCGATGGCAACAACCTTAGCAAACTTGGTTATTCAAACTGCTATATGGTACATATGGCAGGCGACTACACATTCAAGACCCGTCTTGTTGACAATACTCCTGTAAACAACATTGCAAAGGTTGATTGGTTGTGGGCTTCAAAGGTTGATGGCAAGGAGGGTAACGCTCTTGTTTCAAACATCAGCTATGCCGATGGAACAGTATCATTCACAGCGTCAGAGCACGAGGGTAATGCCCTATTGGCGGCCTTTGATAGCGAGGGTAATATAGTTTGGTCTTGGCACATCTGGCTTACCGATATGCCTGAGGTATACGACTATCAGAACAACCCTATCGAGCAGAGTGGCGGATTGACTGATGGCTACTACTGTATGGACCGTAACCTCGGAGCTACTGATGCGACCGCTCTTGGTGGCTATGAGACATTTGGTCTTTACTACCAGTGGGGCCGCAAGGATCCTTTCATTGGCGACAAGACTGAGGAGCGTACTCGCGACACAGAGAACGGAGGCTGGAAGAATGTTGCATCACCATTTGGTAATAGCGCTGATTTAACAATTTGCAATAGCGCATATTCTCAGGCTACATGGGTGGCAACACAATGCTCTATTGAGATTGGCACACTTGACTATGCTAAGGCTCATCCAATGACTTTCCTCACAAGCGATCCTACAACAGGTAAAGCAAATTGGCTCAATATCAACAATCTCGGTTCGGAGAAGAATAACATTATTTATGACGCTGACAAATCGCTTTGGCGCCCATTCCAGAAGAGCAACTACGATCCGTGTCCAGTAGGCTATCAAGTTCCACGCAAGGCTATGTGGGTTGCTCTTGTCAGCCAAAATAGCGTTCATACCGCATACAAGGGTTTTGTAAATACAACCGATGGCGGTCAGAGTGCATGGTATCCATCTGCAGGTTACCGCAGCGCACATCCATCGGATGCAGGCTCACTTATGAGCGTACAAAACGACACCGGCTATGTAAAGATTTGGTCATCAGAACTTGAGGCTTCCGAGTCATCATTCTGTTTCACCTTCAATTATCCATACTTCTACGCCGACAATGGTGCTAACTGGGGTCACGGATACAATGTAAGATGTGTAAAACAATATTAATATGAACAAAATAAAGAACAGAATTATAGCAGCGCTCGCAATAGTTGCAGCGCTGCTCCTCACAGCCTGCGGCACTGAGAATAC
>JAFNYE010000105.1 GCA_017383345.1 Alistipes sp.
ATTACAGTTCTAAAATGTGCAGAGCGATTTTCCACGCCCTCCAAATTTTTAAGTAGCAGGCGATTGTTGGCAGCAAAGTCGTGACCATCTGTCGCATAACGAGCCGAGTGAACACCCGGCGCGCCACCTAAAGCATCAACTTCAAGACCCGTATCGTCAGCAAAACAGTCTGCTCCCGTCTTTTCATAGACATAGCGAGCCTTTTGAAGTGCATTACCCTCAAGGGTTGGTGCAGTCTCGGGGATATCCTCCGTAATGCCGCACTCTCGCAGGGTTATCAGTTCAAAAGCGTCGCCCAAAACGGCTTGAACCTCGCTCAGCTTATGGGCATTGTTTGTTGCAAAAATTATCTTTCTCATCTGTTAAATCCGTAAACAAAAACCACATCACGGCTCTTATTCTCCACAATGTCGCGATATTTGATAAATAGCGAGCCCTTGTAAATATGTCTGTTAGCATAGAAATTTAATGGATCGTGCTCCTCAATCTCAAAGTCGAGCGAATATTGACCAGCCTCGGTAACACTTCCCGTACCATTTACAACGATATCGTAGGTTGAAGACCAATGGTTGGTATTCTTAACCCTATACTTAATCTCTATCTGATGTTTAACTTTCTCTCGCTCGCTCAGGTCAAACTCGCCATTAAATGTCATACATCTCTCTTTGCCCTCAACACCTGCATAGGTCAACAATTCGGTAACTTTATCACCTTTCTTATGGCTAAGACTCCACACACCACCCTCATAGAGCGTGCGACCCATAGTGTTAATGAAAAATGACTCACTATGTACTGAGTTTACGATTATTTTAAGCTCGACAATATCACCCTCGGATGAAAGTTCAACTCGGCTGTATTCATTTTGCCACATCTTTTCAGCCTCGCTATTCTTATCTCGTAACATCAGGTCAGCATAGACCAAATACTTAGCAAAACTAATAGGCACCCTGATAGACTCACAAACCTTATTTGCCATAAGCCTCTGCGCCTCATCTCGGCGTGTGCCACCATCTACTTCACACGATGTGAGTGCTACAAGCACCACAACGGCCCAAATTATATACTTTTTCATTATCGTTCCTCCTACTTTTTCTTTGACTCCAAACGAACTCCAATACCTATGCGGGCATTACCGCCCAAGCCTAAGCCCAACTCGGCAAAACCAAAGACTTTATCACCAAACGAACAACCCACAAGGGCAATATCGCCCCACGCATTAAACCCGTCATCTGTAGCATAGGTCAAACCTAATGACAAAGCCGAATAGAGTTGCACCTTCTCGCGATAGAGATAGACAAAGCGCAAGGTCGGCATAACAAAGAAGAGGTATTCGTTCTCGTTTTTAACCTTTTTGTTGGTTGCACTATCTCTGCGCGACTGGATAAAAGGCGACATACCAACCGTAGCTCCCGCCTGAAACCAACGACGAGAGTGGTAAGCGTAGTTAAGGGTATAGGTGCCTATAAACCTCGCAGTGGTAAGATATGTATCAGCATCATTAATCTGGTCGCGGAACGGTTTGTTCTCAGTCGGACCATATATAGGCATGCCATAACTACCCATCATCGCAGATGTAGAAAACGAAAGAGGACCCACACCCAAGCGCAACTCGTGCTTATCAACGCGAGTGGGGAAAACCTTTGTAATGATCGTCTTGTCACCATCGTGCTGGCGTGTGATAATCGGATTTTGAGCCCACAGAGAGCCCGTAACCCATAGCGCGACAAATAGAATTTGTAATCGTTTCATAATCTCGCTTATTTATCAGTATAGACTACTGGTTGATAAAAGTCGTGGATATCTGTAGCTGGAGTCACTACCTCGGTAATAAATGCCTTTGAACTATTGCGCTCCAAATCCTTGTAGAGGATATCAACCGCACCACTTCTTAACATCTTATTGGTGAACACAATAGGCTTCTGAGCAACCGTTGCAAAGTCTATGGTGCTGTTCTTTTCTTGGTACAAGTTGCCCGTAGAGCTTATTGTTGCCACAATCTTGCTCTCAAGCACCGAGATATCATAAGCAAACTCGTACTCCACCTTACCGCTACAGTGATAATAGGTATCGTCCTTCCACTCACGACTGCAAGTAAAGTTGTACTCACTACCCTTCATGCCAACATAAGTTGCGAGCAGAACAGGCTCTACAATTGTACCCGACTCATACTCTGTTTGGCTGTAGAGCTTCCAAGTGGCACCCTCTGAGAGCCTCTTACCCTCAGTTATGATGGTTAAGGTCGTACGGTAGCTTGAATTACTGTTTATGATGACAATCTTATCGGCAGCAATCTCAACTTTTGTACTCTCCACCGCACCTATATTGAGTTCCAAGAAGTTGGCAACATCTTGATTACCAGCCATCAACGCCTCGCCATAGATGGCTAAGTAGCTATACGAGCATCCGTAATAGATCGCCCTATACACTTGAGCCCATATAGCCTTTTTTCCACCGTCAGGTGTAGGGGTTTGGCCGTTCCACACATTACAACTCGCTAAACAGATTAACGCCAAAAGTGCAACTATATACTTTTTCATAACTTCTCCTCCTATTTTTTAGACCTCTTCTTTGCATCAAAGCGATAGCCAATGCCTACTCTTCCCCAGCCACCAAGACCAGCTCCAAATTCGGCAAAACCGAAGATTTTACGACCAAAAGTGCATCCCAGAATAGTCACATCGCCAAAAGGGATAGTCTCATAGTCACTGAAAACCATACCCAAGCTCAAAGACGAATAGAGTTGAAAATTATCCCTATAGAGATATATAAAACGCAAGGTTGGCATTACTGAGAACATGTGCTCATTTTCATTTACAACCACCTCTTTGGTTACGCAGTCGCGCCGAGAGCATATCACACCAGCATAAGACACCGTACCACCAACCTGAAACCAACGACGCAAATGGTATGCGTAGCTGAGCGAGTATGTGCCTGTAAAGTAGGATGTGGTACGATATATATCGCCAAAATATACCCTATCGTTAAAGTCATTTATTGGCGATATATCATAGTCAATCATTGTTCCTGGTAGGCGAAAGTTACGGAAAAATAACTCCGTTGAGAAAGAGTAGGTACCCGCACCGAGTCTAAAGTCGTGCTTCTTTACCCAGTTGGGAACGATTTTGGTAATCTTAACTGTGTTACCATCAATCTCCTTTTTGACGGTAACCTGCTGCGCTGATAGCGTCCCCGCTAACAGCAGAGCAAACACTAA
>JAFNYE010000106.1 GCA_017383345.1 Alistipes sp.
CAAGACCCGCAGCGACGCCGCCGACGCTATACGCAACAACCGCGTAACGGTCAACGGAGCATACGCCAAACCCTCACGCGACGCCAAAATAGGCGATAAAATAGAGGTTAAGCGCGGAATGATAACCTACGCATACCTCGTGCTCGAGCTGGTAAGCAACCGCCAACCCGCCAAAAATGTGCCCACATATTGCCAGGATATAACCCCACAGTCCGAACTCGATAAACTCAATATCCCCCGCGAAACTATATTCGTCTTCCGCGAACGAGGCACAGGCCGCCCAACTAAAAAAGAACGCCGCGAAATCGACGCCATTATGGACGAAATGTTCCTCGACGAGTGGGACGACGAGGAGTAGGTGGCGTGGCGTGTTTAGGGAAGTTAGAGAAATTAGAGAATTTAGAGAATTTAGGGAAATTAGGGAATTTAGTGATTTTCTAAACTCCCTAAACTCCCTAAACTCCTTAAACTCCCTACTTTGACCCTACCCAACGCATCGTCGGTTATTTCTCGCACCCTTTTAGCCTCAGAGCGGCAGCAGGTATGCCTTTATCACGACAAATGTAACAGCTGTCACAGGGGTACACCCCCCTGTTACACTGTTACACTGTTACACTGTTACAAAATCTTAGAAGGGGCACTCGTCATAGTCAATAGGGAGCTGGACGACGGCTGGTTGTACTGTGGTATTGACAGCAACAACAGGTTGTGCTACGGGTAGGCTTACAATATCGCCCTTAATGCTCAGAGAACCGCGGTCAATAGCTCTCTTTATGCGCATAGCTGCATTGGTGCGACTCAGACCCAGAGCCTGCTCTAACTTGTGGCTTAGCACCTTGCGCTCGCAGCTGCCACCAAAGTGTTCGTTGAGGATTTTGACAACCTCCTCATCTTTGTCGGAGGTCTGCTGTGGCAGGGAGCAGAGCATCGGTATGCCTGTAGTGGTAATTGTAAAGGCAAAGCGATTAAACGGAGCGTTACGGCAGAACTGTGGCTCAACGATACTTGTCTCGCCGTCCTTATGGACATAGATTACCGTCTCGCACTTGCGCTGCAATGCCGAGCCTAAGTGTCCGCGTGCTTTGTCACTACCTGGGTTGGTATGCAACACATTGACAATGTGGCAATTAAAGCGTGTACTCAGTGCCATAAGCTCGCCTACAAGACCGTCACTCTCCTCAAGGTCGTTGGTGTTATATTGCAGGTCGGCAATGCCGTCAATAACCACCAAGTCGGGAGTGTAGGTATAGATTGCATCGCGTAGAGTCTCACGGCGCTGTCGCGGGTCTTGCTCACGCAGAGCAAAGACATTCAGGCGACAATCCTCCTCATCTCCGCTTATGCGTATAGCCGCAGTAATGTGGTTTATGCGGTCTATAACCTTACGCACATGCATCTCTCCCTGCTCGGTATCTATCCAAAGAGTTGTTAGCGACGGGTCTTTGGTAACATTACTAAACGCCTCGCTATCACGACACGGATAGGCCATAGCCGAGGCAATGAGGGCAGTAGTCAAAAAGGTCTTTTTACTCTTTGACTCGCCCACGATAGCAGAGATATTACCTCGCGTAAATACAGGCTCGCCATCAATGCTCAGCAACGGCGAAACCGTAGGCGCAGGCTTGGTAATATCTACCCTGAAGGGCTTGATGCGCTCGCTGCGAAGTTCAAATTCTAAATTTACCTCAGCGTTAGCAGCAACCTGTGCTGTCAAACGAAGGAATTCCTGCTCGTCGATAGATTTTGGAATTCCGCCAATAGTGTTAATTGTTTGTTGTTCAATCATATATCAAAATATTAAAAAGGTGTCGCGATAGATTTTTGTATTTTTGCTGCTGCAAATATAATACATCGACACCCCCTTTGTCAAGTATTTTGATAAAAAATTTAACATTATTTTTCGCCCTTACGGATAAATCATTGAACTACTGAGATTTAGGGTTTTTGGACATTGTCAGCAACCTACTGCACGCCCAAATTTTGTAACAGTGTAACAGTGTAACAGGGGGGGGTACCCCTGTGACAGGTGTTACATTTTAGCGTGATAGAGGTCGGTGCGAATGGTGGTAGAGAGTTTAGAGAATTTAGGGAAATTAGGGAAGTTAGTGATTTTCTAAACTCCCTAATCTCCCTAAACTCCTTAACCTCCTTAAACTCTCTTTTACGCCTTTTCACGGCAAAAGCCTTTGTGAAATGCAAAAAAAATGCTACCTTTGCCACCTATAGTGCGCGTAAGGCGCGCACACGTACGCAAAACGAGTATGGGAACACTACAGAAGTTAGCGAAGCAGACGGCTATATACGGCATAAGCACGATATTGGGCAGATTTTTGAGTTATCTGCTCACGCCCTTTTACACGCGCATCTTTGGTGTGGAGACTTACGGCATAATTACCGATGTATATGCGTTGATACCCTTTGCCTTAGTGGTGTTGATTTTGGGTATGGAGTCGAGCTTCTTCCGCTTCTGCACCAAAGCGCAGGAGCAGGGTGGCGATGTGGAGAGTTCAAAGCGTCGCATCTTTGCCACTATGTGGGGCGTAACGACCCTTGCTGCGGCGATATTTTTCGCCCTTGTGGCCCTCTTTGCGAGTGAGTGTTCGGCGTGGATGGGCGAGGTATATGCTGCCCACCCGCTCTATGTGGTTACGGTGGCGGCGATAGTCTTCTTCGATGTGGCGAGTGCGATACCTTTTGCGCGCCTAAGGCAGAGTGGTCAGGCGTCAAAGTATGTGGCCCTCAAGTTGGCCAACATCATTATGCAGGTAGGTTTTGCGGTCGGTTTCTGGGCTATAGGGCTCTTTGATACCGAGTTTGGGGTAGGCTGGGCGTTTGTTGCCAACCTCATTGCCAGCGTGGTGACCACGGTGCTGGTTGCCCTCTCGGGCAAGACGATGCCTAAGATTGAGTGGGTGCTGCTTGCCCCTATATTCGCCTACTCGTTGCCCCTGTTGCTCTCCTCGGTGGCAGGCACGGCGGGCGAGTTCCTTGACCGACAACTTATAAAGTACCTCATAGATGACGGGGCGATGGCTCAGTTGGGCATATATGGCGCGATAACCAAGATAGCGGTTGTGATGACCCTCTTCACGCAGATGTACCGCCTTGCAGCAGAGCCTTTCTTCCTCTCCTCATTCCGCAAGGAGGAGTTTATCGAGGCCAATGCGGCGGCAATGAAGTACTACATCATAGCCTCAATGGCTATATTCCTCGGCATAGCCCTCTTCCGCGACATCTTCGCCCTGATTGTGGGCAGCAAGTTCCGCGAGGGTATCTTTATACTGCCTGTGGTGTTAGGTGCCAATGTGCTTAGTGGCGTGTGGCTCAACCTCTCGTTCTGGTACAAGCGCGAGGAGAAGACCAAGTATGCGCTGTGGGTGACCCTCTCAGGCCTTGTGGCGAGCGTTGTGGCGGGCATTGCCCTGATACCGAAGTGGGGATACTACGGTGCGGCGTGGAGCCGTTTTATAGCCGAGGTGGTTATGGTGAGTGTGAGCGCGGTGATGAACCGATTGTGCTTCCCTACGCCATATCAGTATGGCCGCATAGGCGAGTATATAGCCGTAGCGTTGGCGCTCTTCTACCTTGCCGAGGTGGTGGAGGTGGGTAACATCGTGGCCCGATATGGCTTGAATGCAGCGATATTTGGGGCGTATATCCTCTATGTCGTGCGCCGCGAAAAGATAGATGTTGTAGCACTTGTAAAGGCTATTTTAAGACGATGAGATTTGCAGATGTTATAGGACAGCAGGCTCTAAAGGAGCATTTGGCTCGCTCGGTTGACAGCGGACGCATAAGCCACGCGCAGCTCTTCACGGGCATAAGTGGCGCAGGAACGCTACCCCTTGCCGTAGCATACGCGCAGTATATCCACTGCCGCAACCGTCAGGGAGGCGACAGCTGTGGCGTATGTCCGTCGTGCAAGCAGATTGAGGCCCTCTCGCACCCCGACCTGCACTTTATCTTCCCCGTAAACAAGCAGGGCAAGAAGAGTGGCGAGGTGGTTATCAGCACAGCACGCGAGTTTGTGGACCTTTGGCGCGAAATGTGGGACAAGAGCGGTGGCTACTTCTCCCCGCGCGACTGGTTTGACGCGATGAACTTAGGCAAGACCCTCAAGGGTGTAATCTCGGCAAAGGAGTCGGAGGAGATAATCCGTCGCTTAGGCTTCAAGAGCTTCGAGAGCGAGTATAAGATAATGATTATCTGGCTGCCTGAGACTATGAACGAGGAGGCCGCCAACCGCATCCTCAAGATATTGGAGGAGCCTATGGGCAAGACCCTCTTTATCCTTGTCAGCGAGCGTAGTGACCTGCTGCTGAGCACCATAACCTCACGCACACAGGAGGTTGCCGTGCCACGCCTGAGCATTGCCGACCTGCTCCCTATAGCACAGCAGAGCCAAACGGATGCAACCAAAGCGCAGAATATCGCCCGCCTTGCCGCAGGCGACCTGCTGGAACTAAGACGACTGCTCGGAGAGGCTGACGACACCATTGCCCGCGAGAACTTCGAGGCCTTTTGTAGTCTTATGCGCCTGAGTTACAACGACAAGCACCTTGAGCTGATGAATTGGGCAGACGAGGTGGCACAACTCTCGCGTGAGCGTCAGAGGGGTATGCTCTCGGACTTCAGCCGCCTGCTCCGCGAGGCCTTTATGCTCCACGCAGGGCTTGAGAGGGTGAGCTACCTTTGGGGCGAGGAGGCTGACTTCTGCCGCAAGTTCGCACCCTTTATCGGCAGCCAAAACATCGAGCCTATAATCGAGCAGATAGAGAGCGTAGTGCGCCAGATAAACCAGAACGGCAACCCCCGCATAGTCTTTACCCACTTTGCGTTAGCCGTAAGTAAGCATATAAAGCGTCTATAATGATGAAAGAGGTTATTGTATTAGGTGGCGGCAATATGGGCCGCGTTACGGAGAGACTAAATCGCGCCGAGGCTCTTATGGCCGAGCGTATCGGAGAGGTTGTATGCCGCTCCGAGTTCCACACAACCGAGCCGTGGGGTTTTAACTGCCAGCAGAGCTTCACAAACCGCGCCTATGTGGTTAAAACAGACCTCACACCTACTACGGTACTTGAAAGGCTGCTTGAGATAGAGGCTGAGTTGGGTCGCGACCGCAAGGGGGAGTATATCGCCAAAGTGATGGACAACCAATGCTACGCCTGCCGTATGATAGATCTCGACATACTGCTCTACGGCAACGATTTGGTGGTAACGCCCCACCTACAGATACCCCATCCGCGACTGCTTGTGCGCGAGTTTGCATTAGTGCCGATGTGTCAGGCATTGGGCATAACCGTAGAGGAGGGGACAAAGAGAGTTAAAGATATTATTTTTAGAGATGAGATATAGAGTACTTACCCTCGCCCTTGCGGCATTGTGTTTTGTAGGTTGCTTTCACAAGACCACAAAAGATACGGAGCTGATAATCAAGACCCTTGTGCAGAGCGTATCGGGTGGCGAGAATGTAGCCACATCCGATGTGTTTGCCTACGCCTGCTACACGGGTACCGACAAGTGGATGGTTGCCTCGTATGAGGATGCACTCAACCGCATAGTTACCGACTCGCTCGGGGTGGAGCGCATAACTGCGCCCGATGTGGAGAGTACCCCCTATCAGCGTGAGGGAGACGAAAACCCCTACATCAGCCTGCCGCTCAACCAGTCGCCTGCCCTTGTGGTGCTTGTATGTCCGCAGGAGCGTATGTATGCAACGATGTTCAAGCATCTGAATGTTGACAATATGCACCAAACATATATGACCCTGTTGCTCCACAG
>JAFNYE010000107.1 GCA_017383345.1 Alistipes sp.
CAAAAAAGCATAACGCAGAAAATACCTTTTAGATTATCTCAAAAGCTATTTCCATCATATCGGTAAAAGTCTTCTCGCGCTGCTCGGCGGTCGTCTCCTCGTGAGTTACAAGAGAGTCGGAGATGGTGCAGATGCAGAGGGCTTGATTTCCTGAGCGGGCAGCGTTCATATAGAGGGCAGAGGCCTCCATTTCAACGGCGAGCACACCCATTTTTTGCCACTGCTTCCACGCCTCGGGGTCGTCGTTGTAGAAAATCTCACTGGCGAGAATATTTCCCACGCGGAAGTTTACACCCATACTCTCGGCCTTCTCTACAGCGGCACGGAGCATACCGAAGTCGGCTATAGGGGCAAAGGTGCCTGGCAAGCGGAACTGAGCGGCAAAGTTAGAGTTGTCGCAAGCGCCCTGAGCGATGACAATGTCGCCGATATGCAGGTCGGGATGATATGCGCCGGCAGAGCCTGTGCGGATAATGCGCTTTACGCCATAGAAGTTAAAGAGTTCGAAGGTGTAGATACCTATTGACGAGATACCCATACCGTGACCCATAACCGACACGCGCTTACCTTTGTATGTACCTGTATAACAATACATTCCGCGCACTTGGTTTACAAGCTCGGGGTTTTCGAGATAGCGTTCTGCCATAAATTTTGCGCGCAGAGGGTCGCCAGCCATTATGACTTTCTCGGCGATTTGTCCTGCAACAGCTCCAATATGTGGTGTTGGTGTCATAGTGATATAGTTTTATTGATGATTATTCGTTTTACCAGACTATCGGCTCTTTGCCCTGCTCAACAAGGTATTGGTTTGCCTTAGAGAAGTGGCGACAGCCAAAGAAGCCCCTATATGAAGAGAGCGGTGAAGGGTGGACCGACTTGAGTATAAGGTTTGATGCTGCGGAGGCTATAGCACCCTTCTTCTGAGCGTAGCTGCCCCACAGCATATAGACTATGCCGCTCTTATTCTGGGCTATAGCGCGCACCACGGCATCGGTAAATTGCTCCCAGCCACGCCCTGCGTGAGAGGCAGCCTGATGAGCGCGCACGGTAAGCACCGAGTTAAGCAGAAGCACCCCCTGCTCTGCCCAGCGGTCGAGTTCTCCCGAGGTTGGGATAGCAGCGCCTGTGTCGCTATTGACCTCCTTGAAGATATTTTGCAACGACGGTGGGAAAGGCACACCCTGCGCCACGGAGAAACAGAGTCCATTTGCCTGACCTTCGCCGTGATATGGATCCTGACCGATAATTACAACCTTGAGTTTATCAACGGGACACTTATCAAAGGCGCGGAAGATATTTCCACCCTTAGGATAGATAGTGGTTGAGGCGTACTCCGAGCGGACAAACTCTACAAGTGAGCGAAAATAGGGCTTGTCAAACTCGTCGGCAAGCAGCGCCTTCCAATCGTCAGCTATACGAACATCCATACTCTATAGATTTAGGTCCGAGCTGCCTGTTGCAAGCAACTGCTCAATAAGTTCAACAATATCTTCGCCACAGCCTCCCTCGTGATAGATTACCGTAGCCACCACATCCTGCACCTGAACGCCAAAGTGGAGTTCAAGGTCAACGACCATATTGACATAGTCCATCAAATCGCAACAAAACTCCTTGAATGGCATTGCAAGGTCAACCTCACCCACCTCTATACCGAAAGAGCGGGATATATGCTCCGTCACAACCGCTTCGATGGTTGTACGCTGAGGGATATTTTCATTTTTTTGCATAGTCGTAGCTCCAAGTTCTATATTGCCAAACAAAGGTAATAAATTTGGCAAAGAATAGCAAATCTCGAATGTTTTTTCTATCTTTGTGCAGAATAAACCTATAACACTGAATAGTATGAAATCTATCTTCCGATTGGTAGCGGCTGCACTTGTTCTCATTATGCCGCTCACAGCCTCAGCGCAGATGAAAACAGAGGCTAACTCTACCGTAAAGAAGCACAAAGAACTTACTGCCGAGGTTGTAGTCTGCGGTGGTGGTCTTGCGGGTGTTTGTGCTGCAGTTTCGGCTGCACGCCACGGTGCGACAGTTATTTTGGTACAAGACCGTCCGATGCTTGGCGGTAACGCCTCAAGCGAGATGCGTATGGGTATTGTCGGCACTAAAATCGACGACACACAGGAGACCGGCATCTTGGAGGAGATGCAACTCCGCAACTTCTATTACAACCCTCTTATGCGTTACACTATGTGGGACGATGCTATCTATACAACCGTAGTATCAGAGCCAAACATCACCCTGCTGCTCAATACATCGGTTAACGATGTTGTTATGAACGGCGAGCGCATTGCCGCAGTAAAGGCTTGGAACATAAACGCTTACACCGACTACACAATCAACGGTACAATCTTCCTCGACTGCACAGGCGACGGTATTCTCCGCCTCTCTGGCGCTAAGTATCGCCACGGCCGTGAGCTTCCATCAGAGTTTAACGAGCATTGTCAGGCTGAGGGTGGCGACGCAAAGACTATGGGTAACTCAATCCTTCTCCAGCTTCGCAAGACCGATGTAGATGTTCCATTCAAGGCTCCTGAGTGGGCTTACCACTTTACTGATGACGACTTTAACTACGACACTCCAAAGTCAACAATCCCTGGCCTTAAGTTCAACTACAAGCGTATCTATCACCCACACGACAACAACTTCTGGTGGTGCGAGTTCGGCGGTAACTTTGACACTATTGCTGACGCCAACGATATTCAGTTTGAGCTCAAGAAGATTGTTTACGGCATTTGGGAGTATATGAAAAACCACCCCGATGGTCGCGGTAAGGGCTACGAGCTCGACTGGGTTGGCTCACTCCCTGGCAAGCGCGAGAATACCCGCTTTGTAGGTCCACATATCCTCACACAGCACGATGTGCTTTCCGGCGGTCACTTCCCTGATGTCGTGGCTTACGGCGGTTGGACTCTTGACGACCACCATCCGGATGCATTCCACAAGAAGGGTCGCATATCTGTTGAGTATGCCGTACCTCAGGGCTTCGGTATTCCTTTTGGCGTTCTCTA
>JAFNYE010000006.1 GCA_017383345.1 Alistipes sp.
CAGATAAAGTCACTCTTTGCACGCTATGTCTCCCTTAAGAGGGGTGCATATCTTATTATCGAGTCAACCGAGGCTATGCATGTTATAGATGTTAACTCGGGTAACCGCACTAAGGCTGATGATAATCAGGAGGAGCATGTGCTGGAGGTCAATCTTGCTGCAGCGGCTGAGGTAGCGCGTCAGTTGCGTCTCAGAGACCTGGGCGGCATTGTGA
The DNA here is from genome assembly GCA_017383345.1 of Alistipes sp. Lineage (GTDB taxonomy): Bacteria > Bacteroidota > Bacteroidia > Bacteroidales > Rikenellaceae > Alistipes. Next base: position 215 of record JAFNYE010000006.1, read on the forward strand.
TTGTTGACTTTATAGATATGCACAAGGCGCAGAGTCGTCAAATGCTCTACGACCAGATGCGCCAGCTTATGGCTACCGATAAGGCTCGCCACACTATACTCCCACTTACCAAGTTTGGTCTTATGCAGATTACCCGTCAGCGTATCAGACCTGTGGCTGTAAAGGATATAAAGGAGGTTTGTCCAACTTGTGGCGGTACGGGTAAAATTGAGCCTACGGTGCTTCTTGAGCGTCAGATTGAGAACCAGCTCTCGCTCCTTGCAGAGGAGCACGGCGAGGGTTATGTCAACCTTGTTGTCAGCCCTTATGTAGCAGCATTTCTCAAGAAGGGTCTTTTCTCCATCCGTATGCGATGGGCTTTGAAGTATAAAATGTTTGTGGCTATAACCGCGTCGCAGAGTCAGGGTATTGTCGATGTGCAGTACCTCGATCGTCGTGGCGACAATATGTTGCACCCCGACTATGTAGGTCGTGGCAAACTAAAGAAGGCTCAAAAGGTTAAGAACTCAAAGCCGCAGAAGGAGCAGAAGGAGGAAAAAGAGCAGAAGAGCAACCGCAGTTCCAAGCCGACAAATAGAAGAAGGTCGGTCAAGAAAAAGGATAAAGAGTAGGGTATAACCTGTAAAAATGCACAAAATACTTGAAGCAGCTCAGCAGACCAAGCCGTCTGTGCAGTTGCAAAAAGAGTTGAAACAAAGGGGCAACACCGTCTATCTCAATGATTTAGTCGGAGGGGCCCTTTCGTTTTATTTGGCAGCGTCGGTGCTTAAATGTGGTGGCCTGCATATATTGGTGGCAGAGGATCGCGATGCGGCAGCGTATGCAATGAACGACCTCTATGCCCTTGTTGACGAGAGGCGAGTTTTGTTCTTCCCGTCCGCTTTCAAGCGCTCCATAGCCTACGGCCGAGAGGATGCCGAGGGTGTGGTTATGCGTACGAATGTTATGAGCCGCATAGCCGACCTTAGCGAGTCGGACTACCTTATTGTTTGCACCTATCCTGAGGCTCTTATTGAGCGCGTTGTTGAGCCTAAGCAACTCTCTGATCGCTCGCTGCGTATTGGTCGCGGCGATACGGTACTTATTTCAGAGCTGGTAGAATGGCTTGATAATGAGGGATTTGTAAGGGTTGACTTTGTGTATGAGCCGGGTCAGTATTCGGTGCGTGGAGGTATCGTCGATATATTCTCTTATGCTGAGTCGCGCCCATATCGTTTGGACTTCTTTGGCGATGAGGTCGAGTCGCTCAGGCGCTTTGAGATAGCCAATCAGCTCTCGTCCGAGCGTGTTGATTGTGTCGATATTATATCCAACACGGCCCAATCCGGTGGTAATTTGGTCAGCTTTGCTGCTTTTGCAGGGGAGAGGGCATCGTATTGGTTTTACGATGCAGCCTACATCCTTGACCGCCTTGATGAGCAGCGAGTTAAGTTGCTCCAACTATGCGAGGAGCCGCAGCAGATGGCAGAGCAGATAACTTCGCGTCGCGAGTTTGCCGATGATTTGCAGGGTAAAACAATGCTCTTGCTCAAGAACAATGTTGCAGAGCGTCCTGCATCGGTGACTGTCAATTTCCACACCCGTCCGCAGAGTAAGTTTAATAAAAACTTCGCCCTCTTTGCTGACGATATCGAGGCGCGCCGACAGGAGGGACTGGAGTGTTATATGCTCTCCGACAATAGGGCGCAAATGGAGCGTTTGGATAATATTTTCCACAGTCTTAACCGCTCTAATATAAAACTTGAGATGATGCGACTGCTGCTGCACGAAGGCTTTGTGGATTATGATACCTGCCTGAGCTTGTATGCTGAGCATCAGATATTTGACCGCTATAGACGCTATAAAATCAATGGCGAGATTAAGCGCGATGAGCAGATGACCATCGCCGAGCTTAACGCTCTGCGAGTAGGCGATTATGTGGTGCATATAGACTATGGCGTAGGTCGTTTTGACGGTCTGGTTAACCTTCCTGACCCTATTACGGGCAAGAGTAAGGAGGTTATCAAGTTGGTCTATCGTGATGGCGATGTTCTCTTTATAGATGTTCACTCGTTGCACCGTATCTCGCGCTATAAGAGTGGCGATGGCGAGGCTCCTAAGGTGCATAAGTTGGGTAGTGGCGCGTGGCAGAAACTCAAGACTGCAACCAAGAAGGCTGTTAAGGATATCTCGCGCGAACTTATTGCCCTCTATGCCAAGCGTAAGGCGAGCGAAGGCTTCGCTTTCTCGGCCGATAGTTACCTGCAACAGGCTATGGAGGCGTCGTTCCGCTATGAGGAGACCCCTGACCAACAACGCGCTATTGAGGCGGTAAAGAGCGATATGGAGTCGTCGCGCCCAATGGATCGCCTTATATGTGGCGATGTGGGTTTTGGTAAGACGGAGGTGGCTATCCGTGCCGCATTTAAGGCTGCAGTTGATGGAAAGCAGGTGGCGGTGCTTGTGCCGACAACTATACTTGCATTGCAGCACTATCGCTCCTTTGTTGAGCGTCTGCGCGATATGCCTGTCAAGGTGGAGTATCTTAACCGTTCAAAGAGCGCTAAGCAGACCCGACTTATAGCCCAAGAGTTGGAGGAGGGAAAGATTGATATTCTTATCGGCACTCATAAGATGCTCGGCTCGGGTATAAAGTTCCGTGATTTGGGACTGCTTATTATTGATGAGGAGCAGCGTTTCGGTGTGGCTGCAAAGGAGAAGTTGACACAACTAAGTGTCAATGTCGATACGCTGACACTCACCGCTACACCTATTCCGCGTACGCTCCAATTCTCGCTTATGGGCTCGCGCGACTTGTCGGTAATCTCTACACCTCCGCCAAACCGTCAACCTATTATTACTGAGTCGCATATATTCTCTGAGGAGCTTGTTAAGGAGGCTATTGAGAGCGAGTTGGCACGCTCGGGTCAGGTCTATTTTATCCATAACAATGTGGAACAGCTGGAGGAAATTCGAGGTATGATTACCCGCCTCTGCCCAAAGGCTCGCGTTGTGGCAGCGCACGGTAGAATGAAGGCTACCGATATGGAGAAACTCATTATGGACTTTATCTATGGCGAGAGCGATGTGCTTGTGGCGACATCTATTATTGAGAGCGGTGTGGATATACCTAATGTCAATACGATAATAATCAATAATGCCGACCGATTTGGACTCAGTAACCTCCACCAATTGCGAGGTCGCGTGGGTAGAAGTGACCGAAAGGCTTATTGTTACTTGCTTTCACGCCCAGATGAGATGCTTTCGAGCGATGCTCGCAGACGACTTAGGGCTATTGAGGAGTTCTCGGATTTGGGCTCAGGCTTTAATATAGCTATGCAGGACTTGGATATTCGCGGAGCGGGTAACTTGTTGGGCGCAGAGCAGAGCGGATTTATTGCCGATATAGGCTTTGAGACATACCAGAAAATCCTCAATGAGGCTATTGCCGAGTTGCGTGCCGAGGGCCTGGATGTGGCAGGTCTTAATCCGCAGGAGCAGAAGGTGGTTGGCAAGATGAGCTTTGTGAGCGATGTGTCCGTGGAGTTGGGCGTCGATGCCTGCTTGCCGTCAGACTATGTGCAACAGTCGGCAGAGCGTTTGAGACTCTATCGTGAGCTGGACTCTATATCGGATAAAGACCAACTCGAACACTTCGCCTCACGCCTTGAAGATAGATTTGGACACCTGCCTGATGCAGCTGTGCAACTGCTTGATGTTGTGCGCCTTAGATGGGTTGCTGCTCAAGTGGGTATTGAGCGCGTGAAGGTCAAGAACGGACTTATGATTGTAACCTTTGTGGGTGACGACCGTTCGCCGTTCTACCAGAGCGAGGAGTTTATGACTATGCTGCGGAAAGTTACGGCACAACCTGAGCGTTTTGTGCTTAAACAACGCGATAGTAAGTTGGCGATGACCGTCAGAAATGTGCCGTCGGTTGCTGAGGGTGTCAGGGTGCTGACCGAGTTAAAAGCGTAGAGAGGTAAAAGTAGCATTAGGGTAAATCGTAAAAGCGAAAATCAACGGCAACACAGCACACATATAAAGCGAGAAAGGATGACAACTTGTAATTTAATCATCGATACGGGCAATACATTTCACAAAATTGCCGTTATAGGAGTAAACAATACCTTGTTGGAGGAGAGGGTAGTTCCTGAACTGACTGAGGAGATTGTTTGTGAACTGTGTAGTGCTTTTGCCCCCTCTAAGGCTATAATCTCCTCCACTCGTGGCGATGCCGAGCGCAGTAGAGGATTGCTCGAAGGAAGGGTGCAATATGTTCTTTGTTTTGACAGGCAGACCCCTGTGCCGATTGCAATAGATTACAATCGCGCCACATTGGGAACCGACCGCATTGCGGCAGCAGTTGGAGCGGTTGAACTTTATGGCGCTGATAAACAGATGGTTGTTATTGATGCGGGTACGGCTATAACTATTGACTACATTGATTGTGGAGTATTCTGCGGGGGTAATATTTCGGCCGGAGTGGATATGCGTTTTGAGGTGCTGCATAGTAATACATCCTCGTTGCCACTCTGCTCGCCAAAGAGCGTAGAGGGCGAGTTGCCACAGTTGGGAAAAACAACCGAGGATGCAATAATATTCGGCGTTATGCAGAGCGTTTTTTACGAAGTAAAAGGGTATATTGACGCCTTTTGTGAGAAAAATGAAAAAAACTTGATAATTTTTATCGGAGGCGATGCAGAATATTTTGTTAATCGAATTAAAAATGCGATATTTGCGGGTCGCAAAATTATATATAGCGGACTAAATAGAATTTTGGAATATAATGCAACAGATGAAAAGATATAGTAGAGTGGTTGTGGCGCTTGTTGCCTCGTTGTTTTTTGTGGTGTCGGGTGTGTTTGATGCTTTGGCTCAGGAGTCGTCGGTAAATGCCTACTCACCGTACACAATGTATGGTGTTGGCGAGCTTGGTACTCACGGCAATGCTATCAATCGCGCAATGGGTGGCACCGGTGTTGCTCACCGCACTTCGCAGATGGCCAGCCTGCTCAACCCTGCGGGTTACAGCGCTACTATGCGCAACAGTTTTATTCTTGAGGTTGGTGTTGAGGGTAACTTCTTGAAGAATGCTCAGCGCAAGTACTCGTCGCTCTCAGCTTCTGACTACACTACCGCCGAGAATGCAAAGAATTCAATCAACTTCCGCGAGATAGCTATTCAGTTCCCTGTGGCTAAAGGTTTGGGCTTCGGTTTGAGTCTTACCCCTTATGGTAGCGTAGGTTACAAGATGCACACCTTTGAGCAGAGTGAGGATATCTGGGGCAGTATTGGTGGTGTTATGTACAACTATCAGGGCGATGGTGACCTTACTGAGGTAAAGGCCGGTATGGGCTGGGAGATTTTCAGAGGTTTCTCTGTAGGTATTGCTGCCAAGTATTATTGGGGTAATATTAAGCATAACTACACCTCGTCAATCTATGGCGACTATGTTGGTGCTGGTGATTTTGTCGGAGCAATAGGTCTTGACGACTACGCCTTCTCCAACTTCAAATTTCAGGTAGGTTTGCAGTGGAACATCATCAACAGCAAGAAGCGTATTCTTACCGTTGGTGCAGCCTACGACTACGGAGGCCCATTGCGTCCAAAGTTGACCAAGAGTATATATATCGGCGACCACTCTTCGAGCATCGTCTCGGTTGAGAATGAGCGCGGTCAGATGCGTCTGCCACACTCTGTCAATGCCGGTATTACCTATCAGGACTCACGCTTTGTAACAAGTTTTGATTACCAATACTGCAATTGGGGTGGCGATAACGCCTTCTATGAGCAGAGCGCTGTTGGCGGTATGAGTGTACGCTATGTCGATACGCACACTTATAAATTTGGTTTCGAGTATATTCCTAACCGCTTTGATGTTCGCCATTACCTCAAGCGTATCAGCTACCGCATAGGTGCGCGTTATGGTAACTACTACCAGCAGTTTGGCGGTTGTGATATTGACCAATATGCTATCACTGCAGGTTTTGGCTTCCCTGTTCGCTTTATGGGTGCAACAAGTATCAATGCAGGTATTGAGTTTGGCGGTCGTGGTAGCCATAAGTCTATCGAGCTTGCCAATGCAACCAAACGAGTGGGTCTTATTCGCCAAAACTATATTAAGGTGAGCCTCGGGTTCTCACTCTTTGGCGAGGACTATTGGTTTGTTCGTCCTAAAATTGATTAATTAACAACTAAATTTACAGATACAATGAAGGCTTTTAGATTTTTACTTGTAGCAGCTATGGCTGTTGTGGCAACTTCTGTTGTTGCACAAGATTTTAATGATCCAAAGTATGCAAAATGGGGCGAGACCGCTGAACAGCGTAAGGAGAACATCCTTGCAAGCTCTTATTTGAAGGAGGAGGTTGCAAACCGCCACTTCAACTCGGCTGCCCGCTATCTACAGCAGTTGCTTGCACAGTGTCCAGCAGCGTCAGAGAACATCTATGTTAACGGTGTTAAGCTCTATAAGGACAAGGTAAACCGCGCAGAGACATTGGCAGAGAAGAAGATGTATGTTGACTCTATTCTCTACCTCTACGATGTTCGTATTGAGAATTTCGGTAACCACCCTAAGCGTGGTCGTGTATATCTGCTTGAGCGTAAGGCTCGTGAGTATCTCACATATAAGGCAGATGACCGTGAGGGCGTAGCAGAGGCATTTGAGGCTGCTATTGCTGCACAGGCAGAGGTTAACGCTGTTGACCCTGAGGTTGTAGCTATCTACTTCAAGAACCTTTGCGATGACTATCAGAACGATATCGTTGACGCTATGACAGTCGTTAACGCTTATGATACTCACGCTAAGTATTTTGAGAATATCACCCCTGAGCAGGCAGCTGCTAAGGAGCAGTTTGAGCAGAGCTTCGGTTTGAGTGGTGCTGCTTCTTGCGAGAACCTTGAGACTATCTTCTCAAAGAAGATTGCCGAGAATCCAGAGGATGCTTCTATCGTAGCTAAGGCGTTCAAGCTCTTGGCTCGTGCAGAGTGTTCAAGCGACTTCTTCTTTACTGTTGGTGAGAAGCACTACGCTAACGAGCGCTCTTCAGAGGTGGCTATGATGTTGGCACAGGGCTTCCAGAACAAGAAGAACTTTACAAAGGCTAACGAGTATCTCCGTGAGGCACTTCAGGCAGAGACTAACCCTGTAGAGCGCGAGAAGCTCTTTGTTCGTATGGGTATCCTCGATATGAGTATGAACAACTTTGCTGAGGCTGTTAATGCCTTCCGCGAGGCTCAGGCTATCAACCCTGAGAATGCTCACGCTCCATTCTTCTTGGCTCAGTGCTATGTAAATGGTGCTAAGGGTTGCTCAGGTTTGCAGAAGGATGCTGTTTATTGGGTAGCATACGACCTTATCCAGAAGGCTCTTCCACTTCTTGAGGCTAATGACCCTGCTCGTGTTGATGCTGCTAAGCAGTTGGCATCTGCATACCGTGCAGCGTTCCCAACCGCTGAGGAGTGCTTCTTCAACGAGTTGGCAGAGAACTCTTCATATACTGTAAACTGCGGTTTCGCTCAGGGCGTATCTACCCGCGTTCGTTTCCGTGCTCAGTAATTTTAGCTACGAATAGGTGAGAACTATTTTGCACAAATATATGGTAATAGCACTCCTTTTTATGGGGAGTGCTTTGCTGTTTTCGTGCAAGGAGGAGCCCAAACGCGCTGAGGATAACCTCGACGCCATAATGACCGAAAAGAGCGAACACCTGACAATTACGGTGAGCGAAAATGGTCGCAAGTCGTATCGTTTTACCACTCCACTGCTTGAGGGTTACACTTTGGGTCGTGACCCATATCGCGAGTTCCGCAAGGGTGTCAAGATTACAACCTACCAGGATGACTCGCTCACAACGGTAAATGCCACCCTTGAGTCTAACTACGCTATATATTACGAAAACCGTAAGTTGTGGGAGGCTAAGGGTAATGTGCGTATTGTTAAGCACGATGGCACAAAGGTCTTTACTCAGCAGCTGTTTTGGAACTCCACCACCAAGCGTATCTACTCCAATGTGGATACCAAAATCGTTACTGCCGATGACACACACTTTACCGAGGGCTTTGAGTCGGATGAGGAGCTTGTTGAGCTTAACTTCCGCCACTGGAAGGGTAAGGTGATGATGAAGGATAGTATGATGCCTCAAGATGGGGACTCGACAGCTGTGGAGCAGAAGAGTGCAGAGCCTGTCCAGAAGGTTGAGGAGAAACCAAAACCTAAGAGTAAGAGAGATGCACCGAAGCGCCTAAATGCTCTTTCGGGTGTGAAAAAGCAGACACCTGCCGCGGAGCGCTTGAGCGGTAATACTCCGGGACAGATGACTAAAAGATTGCAGTAGTATGGGTGTGTCAATTGTTATCATATTGCTGATGTTGCTTTTGTCGGCATTCTTTTCGGGTATGGAGTTGGCGTTTCTGAATAAAAACCGACTCAAACTTGAGATTGACCGCAAGCAGAGTCGTATGTTCGACTATATTGCCAACCTCTTCTCGCAAAATCAGGGACAGTATATTACGACCATATTGGTGGGTAATAATATTACCCTTGTTATATACTCTATGTGTATGTCGCAACTTATTCGCGGCATAGCATATCTGCTGGGCTGGGATACAATCTATTCTCAGGGATCATTTTTGCTTGAGACAATAATCCCTACTGTTATCGTTATCTTTGTCGCCGAGTATATACCAAAGTCGGTTGTTCGAGGTAACCCTAACTTCTACTATCGCTTCTTTGCACCGGTAATCTTTACCTTTTATATATTATTATACCCCGTTGCTCGTTTGACAACCTTGCTCTCTTATGGTGTGTTGCGTCTCTTTGGTCGTACTACGGCAGAGGCAGAGCGCCATACCGAGTTTGACCGAGCCGATTTGGAGAGTCTCTTGGATGCAAATAATGTGGAACAGCAAACCGACTCGGATGCGGAGATTAAGATGTTCCAGAATGCCCTCGATTTTGCAGATTTGCGTGTGCGCGACTGTATGGTCTCGCGCGTAGATGTTGAGGCTGTCGATATTGACGAGGCTACAATAGAGTCGCTAACTGAACGATTTGTTGAGAGTAAATACTCGCGCATATTTGTGTGGAGCAACTCTATTGACAACATTGTGGGTTATGTCAACTCAAAGAGCCTGTTTAAGTCGCCCGATACAATTAAGAGCGTGCTTATGAGTGTCGATTATGTTGCAGAGACAATGCCTCTGCAAGATATGTTGACCCACTTTATCAAGCAAAAGAGTAATATCGCTGTTGTTATCGACGAGTTTGGTGGCACGGCCGGTATTATCTCGCTTGAGGATGTGCTTGAACAGATTTTTGGCGAGATTGAGGATGAGCACGACGAGACCGAGCTTGTTGAGAAAGAGTTGGGCGAGGGCGAGTATGTATTCTCTTGTCGCCTTGAGGTTGAGTATCTCAACGAAAAATATGGCTTGGGTATAGAGGAGAGCGACGAGTATGACACCTTGGCGGGTTATATCATTTCGCGCTATCAGGAACTCCCTGCTGCGGGTACTCAAATGGAGGTGGATGGTATGAAAATTAAGATTTTGCGCACCACTCGCTCCCGAATTGAGCTGGCAAAGGTGCAATGTGTTAAAAAATAGGTGCAGAAAGACGAATAATTGGAATAAAATTATTATATTCGCGAGTTATTTGAAAAAATTATTACAAAAAAATTCTGATATGGTAAGTTTGAACACTTTGAGAACCAAATTCGGCATCGTGCTTTCAATCGTTATTGCAGGTGCGCTTTTGGCATTTATCTTCTCTCTTAAGACAGAGATGGGATTTTCGGGCAACGACCCTGAGGTCGGCTCAATTGATGGCGAGGAGGTACTCTACTCTGAGTTCCTTGCAGCTTATGATGATGTTAAGTCTATGATGGGCGAGTTGAACACCGACGAGTTGGCTCAGCAGGCTTTGACCCAGACTTGGCAGGTGCTTGTTTCTAACCGCGTATTTATCCCTGGCTTTGAGGCTCTCGGTCTTGGTATTACCGACGCTGAGCACAAGGATCTTGTAGCAGGTAAGCGTGCAAGCAATGTTATGAGCAACTTCTTTGCTAACCCGCAGACTGGTGAGGTTAACACCGAGGCTGTTGTTAACTTCCTCTCACAGCTTGAGGGCAATCCACAGGCTCAGAAGATGTGGGCATTCATTAGTGAGCAGGTTGACCTTGACCGCGCTATGATGAAGTATCAGGCGCTGGTTCAGAAGGGTGGCTATGCTAACGCTTTGGAGGTTGAGCGCGGTGTTAAGGCTGCAAATGAGAGCTATAATGGCCGTTATGTTATGAGCCGTTACAGCACCGTTGCTGACTCTTTGGTAACTGTTAGCGATAGCGAGATTAAGGCTTACTACAAGGCTCACAAGGCTCAGTACAAGCAGACTCCGTTCCGCACAATCTCTTTCGTAGAGTTTGAGGTTCTTCCTACCGATGCTGATAAGGCTGCTGTTGAGGCTGAGGCTAAGGCTGCTGCAGAGCAGTTTGCTGCTGCAACTGACCTTAAGACCTTTGCTCGTGAGAACCGCCACGCTTCTATCGCTCAGAGCTTCATTACCGCTGCACAGATGACTGCTGAGGAGAAGGATGCTCTTACAAAGAATAAGATGTACGGTCCTGCACTCGTTGCTGATGAGTGGAAGGCATCACGCGTTGTTGAGGTTCGCAATGTACCTGAGAAGTTTACTCTCAGCCACATCGTTCTCAACTATACCGATGACAAGTTGGCTGACAGCCTTGTTACTGTTGCAAAAACTGCTGATTTCGCAGCTCTCGCTGCTCAGCACTCTGTAGCTGAGACTGCTGCTGAGGGTGGTGTAATCGGCGAGGTTACTTACTCTACACTCGCACCTGAGTTTGCAGACGCTTTGGTTGGTGCAAAGAAGGGTGATGTTGTTAAGGTTGTTGCAGGTAACGCTATTCAGATCTTCAAGGTTGACGCTGTAAGCGCTATTCAGCGTCACTACAAGCTCGCTAACCTCTCTTATCCACTCGTTGCTTCACAGGATACTCAGCGCAATGTTCACAACGCAGCAAGCCTCTTCGCTGTTACAGCTAAGAACGAGGGCTTTGACGCAGCTGTTACCGCTCAGGGTCAGTCATCTCGTACAGCTAATATCGAGAAGGCAGAGCGTAGCGTTCGTGGTATCGATGCTCACTCTCTTGAGGTTGTATTCTGGGCTAATAAGGCTAAGGTGGGTGATGTTTCGGAGCTTATCAAGCTTGATAACAACCACTATGTAGTTGCAACCCTCACAGGCATTAACGATAACGACTACCGCACTGTAAACGAGGTTGCTGCTTCAATCAAGAACACCCTTGTTCGTGAGAAGAAGTATGAGATCATCGCATCTAAGCTCGCTGGCGATACTATTGAGGCTGTTGCTACCGCTGCTGATAGCGAGGTTAAGACCTTTGAGGATGTTAAGCTCGGCGCTTACTATATTCCAGGTATCGGTGTAGAGCCACGCGCACTCGGTACTATCGCATCTTTGGAGAATGGCGCACTCTCTGCTCCTATTAAGGGTGCAAGCGGCGTATTCGTTCTTGTTAAGGATGGCGTTAAGACCGCTGAGGAGGCTCAGACCGTAGAGGCTGAGAAGGTAAAGCAGCAGGCTACCGCAGAGCAGCAGGGCAATCGCTCAATCTACGCTGTTCAGCAGTTGGCTGAGGTTGAAGATAATACTGTTGGCTACTTCTAATTTGTTGTGAAAAGCACGCATTTGCGTCACATCCCTTAAAAACTATCGGCGGCTGTACTATTCGGTACTATCCGCCGATACTTTTTTGCACGATGCACCGCAACTGCGCACTTTTGACAACAAAATGTCTTTGCCACCGCCTGCGTGTCCAACACCCCAAACGGAATATGCCAAAGCAGCAGCCTCACGAATATCATTTTCTGTAAATTCCTCGATTCTCATTGTTTCCATAATTTTGCAACTAGTTTAGAAATTTATTTTTGATTGAGCAAGAGGGGCGGACACCAATTCAGAGAGTTTAAGAAATTTAAGGAGTTTAGCGAAAATTCACTAAATTCACTAATTTCCCTAAATTCTCCAATCTTTTTATTAACTTTGTAAAAAAGATGACCTATGAATGATGCAATTCTAATAAAGTCGCAAGGTGACCATCGAAATCTAATATGTTATCGTAAGGCGGAACTAATATACGATATAACCTATCATTTTGCGAATTTAGCATTTGAGCGTGGTGATCGCACAATAGACCAGATGATTCAGGCAGCACGCTCGGGCAAGCAAAATATTGTTGAGGGTAATGCAGATTTGGAGACCTCAATCGAGATGGGTATCAAACTTATCAATGTTGCTAAGGCGAGTTTCAAGGAACTATTGGCGGATTATGAGGATTATCTGCGTGTGAATGGTTATGAGCAGTGGCGTGATGACTCCGAAAAGTTTGTAGCGATGCGCAAACTTGGCGTCGAAGGATGTAGCCAATCCATTTTAGATATTGCAAAATCTCGCTCTCTTGATACGGTTGCCAATATGGCAATCATCCTACTCAAGCAGGAGGACTATTTGCTTCATAAACTACTAACATCGCTCTCTGAGCAATTTCTCGAGGAGGGCGGCTTCAAAGAGAAAATGCACCGTATGCGTGTAGAAAGAAGGGGGAAATAGATAGGATAGGGAGTTTAAGGAATTTAAGGAGTTTAGAGAAATTCCCTAGATTCCCTAAATTCCCTAAGTTCTCTAATCTCTCTTTGATACAAATGAAAAAGCCTTCCCGCTTGGGAAGGCTTTGCATATAAGAAAGCGTTACAAAGAACTACTTCTTCATATAGCTTTTGATATATTGTACTCTAAGGTATAATTATTCTACTTTTCTGCCCTCAAAATAATCAAGACTGCTAAATGTGTATTTAGTTCCATATGGAGTTGTTGCTAATTGACCTGATGTCCTTGCCCATATTGTTATAATGCCCCCTCCAAATATGACGCTGTTATATGTTGTTGTTAAATACCCATAGCTATCTGTGCTAGTATTTGAATCGAGATAAAGTTTACCATTGATAAGTTCTCCCGTGGTTGAAATAAAACCTCTTAATTTAACTCTATTACCAGATGTCTGGGTAATAGTAATTGTTCCGCTATCATATGCTGTACCCGAGTCTCCGCCCCATACAATGTTCTGTTCTAATTTGACAGAATATGTGCCTACAAGGTCTTCCATGCTTCCTATACCACCTTCTTTCTCACAAGAAATGCTAAAGCAGCAACTTATTACAGCAATGATCAAAAATTATAGAAATTTTTTCATAATAAATAATTATTTACCCACCAGCACCATGTGGTATAATATAATAAAGAAAGCGTGGCGCTGAAAACTTATTTTAGAATTGCAGGTTGTAGGATACCTTGATAGTTAAAATAAGCAACAAGCCCACGCCATACCAAGTGGTATGACGCAAGAGAATGTCTGCCTATTCTCGCTATCATAACAAACTTCCTACATTTGCAATTCGAGAATAAACTTACACTTTCCGCGTAATTAATATGTCTGCAATCTCGCGACTGCACTACAAAGTTAGCAAATTATTTTTGATTGAGCAAGAGGGGCGGACACCAATTCAAAGAGTTTAAGGAGTTTAGAAGAGATTCACTAATTTCCCTAATCTCCTAAATTGGAG
>JAFNYE010000108.1 GCA_017383345.1 Alistipes sp.
CAGGTGGAGGGGTAGAGGTATATTGCGTGCTGGCTCTTGAGGTTTGGCGATGGGGATATAGGGAGCGTGTAGCGACTCTGGTGGGTGTAGTTTTGGCAAGTGATGACCTCTACATCAGCCTTTTTGCACCAACCTTCACCTATGGACATAAGCGCAATTTCGCCCATTGTAAGGCCGTGAACTACGGGTATAGGCAGCGCACCTACGCCCGACTTGTAGCGCATATCGAGTGTCGGTCCATCGACATACATACCGTTGGGGTTAGGGCGGTCAAGAATGATAACCTTGCGCGAAAAGTCTGCACAGCGCCTAATTACATCGAGCATAGTGATGTAGTAGGTGTAAAACCTCAGACCCACATCCTGCATATCGACAATCATTGTGTCAAAGGCTGCAAGTTGCTCGTCAGTCAGGTTGCGACCCTTAGCCGAGTAGAGCGACCAGATAGGTATGCCCGTCTTGGCGTCGATTGTTGAGTTGACCTTCTCTCCCGCATCTGCCGTGCCGCGAAAGCCGTGTTCGGGCGATACTATGCCCACAAGATTGACCCCCTCGCTAACGAGCATATCGACAAGATGTCGTTCGCCCACCATAGCCGTATGGTTGGCAAGCACAGCCACGCGCTTACCCTCAAGTTGGGGTAGATATTGCTCCGTACGCTCTGCCCCGACCACAATCTGCGCATCGGATGTGGTGCAAGAGCATAATATGCTGATTATCAGCGCTAAAATAAACTTTGTCATACGCCTCCGAACTCCATTAGGTAAGCCTTGATAAATGCGTCTAAGTCGCCATCCATAACCGCATCGACATTGGATGTCTGGTGGCCTGTGCGGTGGTCTTTCACACGGCGGTCGTCAAATACATAGGAGCGAATTTGCGAGCCCCACTCAATCTTTTTCTTTGCCGCCTCTATCGCCTGACTCTTGGCCATACGCTTGTCGAGCAGATATTGGTAGAGCTTTGAGCGGAGTATTCGCATAGCGTTCTCCTTGTTCATAAGCTGTGAGCGAGTCTCTTGATTTTCAATAACATACGAAATCTCCTCGCCCGTATCCTCATCCTTGAAGTGGTAGCGCAGACGGGCTGCCGTCTCGACCTTGTTGACATTCTGACCACCCGCGCCACTTGAGCGGAAGGTCTCCCACACCACATTGGCAGGGTTTACCACCACCTCTATGCTGTCATCTACAGCGGGGGTTACGGCAACCGAGGCAAAGGTTGTCTGGCGCTTATTGTTGGCGTTAAAGGGGGATAGACGCACCATACGATGCACGCCATTCTCGCTCTTGAGATAGCCGTAGGCAAACTCGCCTTCCACCTCCATAGTGCAGGACTTGACACCCACCTCGTCACCCGCCTGATAGTCGAGCATCTTGACTTTGTACCCGTGTGCCTCGCACCAGCGGCTATACATACGCAGCAACATATCGGCCCAATCGAGCGCCTCAGTACCACCTGCACCTGCATTGATATCGACAATAGCGCCCATCTTGTCCTCCTCGCCGCGAAGCATATTGCGCAACTCAAGCGCCTCAAGCGCCTCAATGGTCTGGGCGTAGAGCGCATCCAACTCGCCCTCGGAGGCGATACCCTCGGCTATAAAGTCGGGCATCATCTGCAGCTCCTCAACCTGCGTAGCTACGGCGTCAAAGTCGGTGAGCCAGCTCTTTATGCCTGCAACCTTCTGTAGTTGCTTCTGCGCAGCCTCGGGATTGTCCCAGAAGTTGGGCTCGAGAGTCTTCTCCTCCTCGTTTTGTAAATCTATTCGTCGGCTATCGATGTCAAAGACACCTCCTCAGCGTATCCAGACGCTTTATAACCTCTCTAATGGTTTCAGACTGTATCATACATTATCTGTTAATAAACTTCTCAAAGAATTTCCAAATCACAACGCCACCGCTGACCGATACATTGATAGAGTGCTTTGTGCCTGCCTGCGGTATCTCTATCGCCCCGTCACACATATCGACCACGCCCTGATCTACACCCATAACCTCGTTGCCAAAGATGAGGGCATACTTTTTGTCGGTAGCAACCTCCACCTTGTCGAGCATTGTAGCCCCCTCGACCTGCTCTATGGCAATGATGGTGTAACCCTGCTCCTTTAGGCTCTCTACCGCTTGAGCAGTAGTAGGGTAGTGCTGCCAGGCAACGGTCTGCTCCGCACCCAAAGAGCTCTTGTAAATCTCACGAGCGGGAGGGGTGGCAGTAATGCCGCAAAGGAGCAATCGCTCAATGGCAAAGGCATCGCCTGTGCGGAAGAAAGCACCCACATTTTGGGCAGAACGGACATTGTCCAACACAACCACTACGGGCATCTTCTCCATAGCGGCAAACTCCTCAATTGAGGGGCGACCTAACTCTTGATTTGTAATTTTTCTCATAATTGGTGCAAAAATAAAAAATTTTATCTATTTTTGACACTTATTTGGGACATTAGTTGAAAATGGGAAAGAAATTAATCATAATTCTACTCTGCATCGCCTCTTTTGGGGGCGCTTATGGTCAGCAACTCCTCTTTGACGGGGAGTTATCTACCCACTTTGACAATACCGAATATACAGGCAGCGGTATCGGCGACTCCCGAACACTATTTGCTGTGCGCCTTATCCCTACCCTCTGTTATCGCTTTGACGATAATCACAGCGTGGTTGTTGGTGCAGAACTGCTCAAGGATTTCGGCTCAGCCCGTTTTTTGGATGATGCCAAGTTGGTGGCCTACTACCAATTTGAAAACTCGCGCTATGGCGCTAATGCGGGTATCTTCCAGCGCACCAAGTTGGTGGGAGAGTACTCTCGCGCCTTCTTTAGCGATGCCTACCTTATCTGCAACCCTCTTGTGCAGGGCGTGACTATGCGTCATACTGCCCAAAGTGGCTTTGCTGAGCTTTTGGTCGATTGGGACGGACTCTATTCGCCTCAGGTGCGTGAAAAGTTCCGCGTTCTGCTCTCAGGTGGTGGCACTTTTGCCAAGATAGGCTACGCAGGTGTCGCCTTCTCGATGCAGCACTTTGCCAATAAATCGACCTTTCAGGGCAATGTGGTTGACAACCTTATGCTCAACCCGTATGTAGGCGTAAAGTTCAATGCCTTCTTTGACTTCGATATCCGTTTGGGCGCTCTTATCTCTGCTCAGCGTGACCGCAAGACCGAGGAGGGGTGGAAGTTGCCTGTCGGTGGCGAACTCTACTTCAAGATGAGCCGCTGGGGTGTATATGTTGACAATAACCTCTATGTCGGTGGTGGCTTGACCCCGTTCTACCACACCATTGGCAAGGATGGCGAGCCTTATGCCGATAACCTCTACACTCTCGACCCATTCTATGGCACTCAACATAAGATTTACAACCGTACAGGTATAGGTTACAGCCGCTCGTTTGCCTCCGACCGCGTGAGTGTCAAGGCCGAGATGGCGTTGCAATATGATGGCAAGAAGATGTACTGCCAGCAACTTGTGGGCATAAGCGCAACCATTGCCCCTATAATATACGATAAGAGAAACCATAAAAGATAAATGTTATGACACAAACAACAGAAATCAAAGAGAAGGAGCGTTTGAACTTCATTGAGGAGATTATCGAGCAGAATATTGCTAATGGAGAGACTCGTGTTCAGACCCGATTTCCACCAGAGCCAAACGGTTATCTGCACATCGGCCACGCAAAGGCTATCTGCTTGGATTTTGGCGTAGCGGCTCGCTATGGTGGTGTGTGCAACCTTCGTTTTGACGATACCAACCCAACCAAAGAGGATGTGGAGTATGTTGAGGCTATTAAGGAGGATATCCAGTGGCTCGGCTTCCAGTGGGGTGCTGAGTACTACGCTTCTGACTACTTCGAGCAGCTGTGGGACTTTGCTGTCGAGCTTATCAAGCAGGGCAAGGCCTATATTGACGAGCAGACCTCTGAGCAGATTGCCGAGCAGAAGGGTACTCCTACCCAGGCAGGAACTGAGAGCCCATATCGCAACCGCCCTATTGAGGAGAGTCTCGATTTGTTCTACAAGATGAACCGTGGCGAGATTGAGGAGGGTAAGATGGTGTTGCGTGCCAAGATAGATATGACAAGCTCGGATATGCACTTCCGCGACCCTATTATCTATCGCGTTGTAAAGCATCCGCACCACCGTACAGGTAACAAGTGGTACGCATACCCTATGTACGACTTTGCTCACGGTCAGAGTGACTATTTTGAGGGTGTAACCCACTCGCTCTGTACCCTTGAGTTTGTGCCTCACCGCCCACTGTACGACCTGTTTGTCGATTGGGTAAAGGGTGGCAAGGACTTGGAGCATAACCGTCCACGCCAGTATGAGTTCAATAAGCTCAACCTTAACTACACCCTTATGAGTAAGCGTAACCTGCTTATCCTTGTAAAGGAGGGCTTGGTTCAGGGCTGGGATGACCCTCGTATGCCTACACTCTGCGCTTTCCGTCGTCGTGGTTACTCGCCTGAGTCTATCCGCAACTTTGTGGATAAGATTGGCTATACCACCTATGATGCTCTCAACGACTTCGCTCTGCTTGAGAGTGCCGTGCGTGACGATTTGAATAAGCGTGCTACCCGTGTAAGTGCTGTGCTTAACCCTGTGAAGCTCGTTATTACAAACTACCCTGAGGGTCAGGTTGAGGCTATGGAGGCTATCAATAACCCTGAGGATGAGAATTCGGCAACACATACTATCGAGTTCAGCCGTGAGCTTTGGATTGAGCGCGACGACTTTATGGAGGATGCTCCTAAGAAGTACTTCCGTATGACCCCTGGCAACGAGGTGCGCCTTAAGAATGCCTATATCGTTAAGTGTACCGGCTGTGAGAAGGATGAGAACGGCAATGTTACTACCGTTTACGCTGAGTATGACCCTGAGACCAAGACCGGTCTGCCTGGTAGCAACCGCAAGGTTAAGGGTACAATCCATTGGGTGAGCTGCAACCACTGCATCAAGGCCGAGGTGCGCTTGTACGACCGATTGTGGATGGTTGAGAACCCTCGTGACGAAATGGCTGCTATCCGTAAGGAGCAGGGCTGCGATGCGCTTGAGGCTATGAAGCAGATGATTAACCCTTCTTCGCTTACTGTGCTTACAGAGTGCTATGTGGAGAAGTATCTTGCCGATGCAAAGCCTCTTGACTACCTCCAGTTCCAGCGTATCGGTTACTTTAATGTCGATAAAGAGTCCACAGCCGACCACCTTGTCTTTAACCGCACAGTTACCCTCAAGGACTCGTGGGCAAAGATTAACAAGTAGGCGACTGAATGTTCTATATGATAAGGATGGCGAATTTTCGTCATCCTTTTTTGTCGCTGAGTAATATTGAGAGATTTTTACGCTCTATATAGTAAAATTTTATCGTTATGGAGAATTTAGTAAAATCACGCACAGTAGAGCAGGCCATTGAGTGGCTTGAGAAGATGAACATTGAGGTTGAGCATACGGGGCCGACCAATATGTACGAGTTTGAGTATAAGGGCGACATTATGCTTATCAATGCCGATGCCCCTGAGGGAGTGTTGTTTATTACCTCGCCGATTTATATACCATCGGAGTCTGAGCAGGAGGGTAGAACACTCTTTACCAAAGCGTTGGATATAACCGAGGATGATTTGTCGGACTATGTTGTCGAATTTGTCAAGAACAACCTGGCATATATAGCCCAAGCCTATGCGCTGCCTGAACGGTCAAATATCTTGCGAAAATATCAGCTTGTTACAATGCTTGATGATTTGGCAACAAAGGCCAATAACCTCCGTTCGGCAGTAATGATTTTGAGCATACCGTTTGAGGAGATGGTGGCTGAGTTTGATAAAAAACACCTGCCCAATTAGGGGTAAATAAAAATAGTAGGCAGATGATAGATTTTGGCGCTATTGATAGTCTATAAATACAAAAGCGTAAACTATGATTATAACTATTGCAATTTTGGTACTCCTTTACTCGGTTTTGGGTAAGGATATAAAGCCGCTTTTAGAGCGTGTTAAGAGTGTTGATTGGCGTGGTAAGGCTGAAGAACTCAAGGAGCGTTTTCGCCCGTGGGCTGTAAAGGTTGGGCGAGCTGCTGCTCGACCATTGTTGCAGTTCTACTATGTTCTGACCGACGAAAAAACATCGCTGCTGGAGCGTGTGTTGATTTATGCTGCAATAATTTATGTCATTCGCCCAAGCGATTTGGTGCCTCGTGCGATTTATAAATTTTTGGGTATTGTAGATGACGGTGTGGCGGTGATGTATGTCTATCGCACGGTTAAGGGTAAAATAACGCCTCAAATAGAGACCAAGGTCGATAAAACGCTTGACCAATGGTTTGGTGCGGAGTATGAAATAGTATAGTGTTGTCTAAAATTCAAACTAAATAGATTATGAAACAAAAATCAATTTTCCGTTCGGTTGGCAACTTTGCGTTGTCCGTTGTTAAGAGTTCTGCTATTATCTGTCTCTGTTTTATTGTAATCGGACTCATCTGCGTGGCTGTAGATAAGCGTAACGAGCGCAAGACCTTGAGCTGGATGCTGTCGCACGATATTGAGGTGCGTAATATGAGCCGTGGCCAGTTCCGTCTCTATGACATTAGCCAAAAGCGCTATGTCAGCGGGCGCCTCGATTGGGTCGTTGAGGCGGGTTGTGACCCGACAACTGCAGTCTATAGCCAAAATAACCGTCGTGGCTATCTAAGTACCGCTACGGGCGAGGTTATTATAGATGCCAACAAGAATAACTACACTCACGCGTGGGTATTCTCCGAGGGTAAGGCGGCTGTGGTTAAGGATGGTATGCTCGGATTTATCGACATTGAGGGTAAGGAGGTCATTCCGTTCATTTTCCCATTCTCTGAGAATGTTTACGATATGATTGGTCCTGACTGTATGTTCCACAACGGCTATTGTATCCTTACATACGGCGACTATAAGATGGGTATTATCGACACAACGGGTAATTGGGTTGTTGAGCCTGTTTATGACGAGATTTATCAGGTGGGCGAGTATAAGTATTACTTCTTGCGATGTGGCGAGAGCCGTACTCTTGTCGATGGAACAACTTTGGCTCAGGTGCTGCCTTCCGATTTGGACAATATACAATATAAGCCCGATCAGGGCTTCATCTTGACCAAAAATGGCAAGAAGTGGATGCAGGACTTTGAGGGTAATGTAATCCTTCCGTTTATGTACGATTATTGGGAGTATTTATACTATCCGAGCTCTGCTCCGGCCTCTTCAGACTCGCAGTATGTTGAACTGCTCTCTGATTATGCGGCTTATCATGTTGGTCAGGGCGTAGGTATTCTCTATCGTCATACAGGTAAACCTATTACTCCTGCAATCTATGACTATGTAGAAATGGTTTCGCCGCATATTTTCTCGGTTTGTTATGTTGATCAAGAAGAGGAGTTCTTAATCGATCACAACGGCAATATCGTTAATAGATAAACTATGGAAACACTATTGGCAAAAGCCATAAATATTGCTTTGCAGGCACAAAAGGATGAGGTTGATCTGCAAGGAATGCCATACGCAGGACATATTATGCGTGTTATGGGTGCGGGTAAAACCGTTGACGAAAAGATTGTCGGCGCACTCCACGATTTGGTCGAGGATACCGATTTTACTTTGGAATATCTGCTTGCGCAGGGTTTTCCTCAATATATTGTTGACGCGGTGGGGTGTTTGACCAAGCAATCGGATGACGAGCCGTACGATAGCTATATAGAGCGCGTAAAAAACAATCCGCTCGCTGTTGCAGTCAAGATTAACGACCTTACGGACAATATGGATATTCGCCGTTATCACACCCTTACTGATGTCGATGTCGAGCGTATGAGAAAGTATCTGAAGGTTTATCACGAGCTGGTAAATATGAGAAAATAGCCTTAGTTTAGTCGCAAAGGGTCGAAATAAGTGCTGTTGACTCGGTTAATGTCGGTTATCCTGCTTGCAGGGTAGCCGATATTTGATAATAGGGGTTGTTCTATTTTGAACTTTGTTATCTTTTTCTTAACTTTGCGGGTTGAATATTTATATAGGTACAAACAAAAACAATATAACTATGCAGATTGCTGATAAGTACACTCCACAGGAGATTGAACAGAAGTGGTACGACTACTGGTGCGACCACAACCTTTTCCACTCTGAGCCAGATGAGCGCGAGCCGTTTACTATCGTTATTCCGCCACCAAATGTAACCGGTATGCTCCACATGGGCCACATGCTCAACAACACCCTTCAGGATGTGTTGGTGCGTCGTGCGCGTATGCTCGGCAAAAATGCCTGCTGGGTACCCGGTACTGACCACGCAAGTATCGCTACTGAGGCCAAGGTTGTAGCTAAGCTCAAGGCTGAGGGTATCGACAAATCGTCGCTCACTCGCGAGCAGTTCCTTGCTCACGCGTGGGAGTGGAAGGAGAAGCACGGTGGTATCATTCTCAAGCAG
>JAFNYE010000109.1 GCA_017383345.1 Alistipes sp.
AAGTTCTGTTGCTGCGTCGTCGTCAATGGATATACCCAATATTGAGGCGGAACGCTTAACAATGCGGTTGAGAACCTTAGCATCGTAGTACTCCAAATGGCAGGTTATGCCAAATCGTGCGCGCAGAGGCGATGTGAGCAAACCACTACGAGTTGTTGCTCCGATAAGGGTAAATGGCGCTAACTCAATCTGTATGGAGCGGGCAGAAGGTCCCTTGTCCAATACAATGTCAATCTTAAAGTCCTCCATTGCCGAGTATAAATACTCCTCAACGATAGGGGAGAGACGGTGAATTTCGTCAATAAAGAGTACATCGCCGGCGGAAAGATTGGTTAGTAGTCCCGCGAGGTCGCCCGGCTTGTCAAGCACAGGACCCGATGTGACTTTCATCTGCGCACCCATCTCGTTGGCGATAATGTTGGCAAGGGTGGTCTTGCCAAGTCCCGGAGGGCCGTGTAGAAGTACATGGTCGAGCGAGTCGCCACGCATAAGTGCCGCCTTGATAAAAACCTTTAAGTTATCAACGGTCTTATCTTGTCCTGAAAACTGCTCAAGCTCTTGCGGACGAATTCTATTCTCGAACTCGCTGTCAGATTCTGAACGCTTTCCGTTTCTATAGTCACTCATAACTAAACATTTATTTTGCAAAGATAATAAATTTTGGTTGAAAAATACTCTGTGCCTCCGAAATATAGCCGAGAGTTTGCAAAAGTGAAAAAATAGTAACTTTGTATGTAGATAGATTTGTTACTTTCAAAGTTAATGCTTATATTTGCTATTTGGATGGTTTGCAAGAGTCAAATTGTCCGAGTAGCTATGTGTGATAAGCAATTTGGTCCCGTAGTTCAATGGATAGAATTTTAGATTCCGGTTCTAACGATAGCAGTTCGAATCTGCTCGGGATCACACAATAAAAAGATGTTAAAAGAAGAATAACTAAAAACTACAATTATGATAATCAAGACTAAAGAGAGTGCGTCGTGGCTTATCGGCGCTGTGGCGGGTATTTGTGCTGCTATTGCTTTATTTGCTTTGGGTATTACTTGGTGGTTAGCGTTGATTGCGTCGGTGCTTATCTTTGTGGCAGTGTCGCTCTTTGCGCTGTGGATGATTGTAAAGTATGTTGCCTACAAGTTGCGCCCAATTTACTCTATGGTGCTTTCGCGCGATGTGCATACAGGTGATATTGCAGAGAAACTCAAAGAGCAGAAGGTTGAAGAGGTGTCAGATGAGCTCAACGCGTGGGCTGATAGCAACGATAAGGAGATTATGCGCCTTAAGGAGGCTGAGAAGTTCCGTAAGCAGTACTTAGGTAATGTGGCTCACGAACTTAAGACCCCTATTTTTAATATTCAGGGCTATATCAGCACTCTGCTTGATGGAGGTTTGGAGGATGAGATTATCAATCGTAAGTATCTTGAGCGTGCCGAGAAGAGTGTTGAGCGTATGATTAACATTTTGAGCGACCTTGATACTATCTCTCGTCTTGATAGCGATATGAACCAGATGCACTGCGAGAGCTTTGATATGGTGGCTCTCTGTAAGGATTTTGCTGAGCAGTCGGAGATGGAGGCTGCTAAGCGAAACATTACCCTTATTGTCAAGGGTGCAGACAACCTCCCTTCGACCTGCTGGGTTAATGCCGACAAGTTCTATATCGGTCAGGTGCTTGATAATCTTATTGTAAACTCTATTCGTTATGGTAAAGAGGGTGGTACAACAAAGATTACTTGCCGAGATATGCTTGATAAGGTCTTGGTTGAGGTTGAGGATAATGGTATAGGTATTGCTAAGAGCGATCTTCCGCGCGTATTTGAGCGTTTCTATCGAACCGATAAGGGCCGTTCACGCGAGCAGGGAGGTACAGGCTTGGGTCTTGCTATTGTAAAGCATATTGTGGAAAATCACGGTGAGAAGGTCTCTGTTCGTAGCGAGCTTGGAAAGGGTAGTACCTTTACATTTACACTTAATAAAGTAAAGCTCTAAAGCTATGACTTCACTACTCTCGGTTGTTTGGGATTTTAATCCTGTATTGTTTGCAATTGGTGGCTTCGAGGTGCGCTACTACTCGCTTATGTGGGCAGCAGCGTTGCTCGTAGGTGCGTGGATTTTTGGTTATTTCTGTAAGCGTGAGGGCAGACCTCAGGAACTTGCAGACTCGGCTTTTCTTTATATTGCACTCGGTACAATGATTGGTGCCCGTGTGGGACATTGCCTCTTTTATGAGCCTGAGTACTATCTGCTCAAGCCGTGGGCAATAATTACCGAAATTCGTAATGGCGGCTTGGCCAGCCACGGAGCAACTATAGGTATTATTTTGGCTATATGGCTCTGCTCTCGAAAAAATAGAGTGCCTATGATGTGGATGACCGATCGCTTGGGTGTTATTGCTCCAATCAGTGGTGCGCTAATACGCTTTGGTAATCTCTTTAACTCGGAGATTATAGGTCACCAAACCGATGTGCCGTGGGGTTTTAAGTTTATGCGCCTACATCCGAATGTTCCCGTAGAACAAGTTCCCGCTTGTCATCCTACTCAGTTATACGAGGCCATCTGCTACTTACTAACCTTTGCGCTATTGTGGTGGATGTATCACAAGACCAATGCGGCAAATCGTCGCGGTATGCTCTTTGGAGTATCGCTTATCGGTATATTTTTAACCCGCTTTTTTATAGAGTTCGTTAAGGAAAATCAAGTTGCTTTTGAGCAGGGTATGACCTTCAATATGGGTCAATGGCTCAGCGTGCCATTTATCCTGATTGGTGCAGCGTCGGTGTGGTATGCGTTGAGTCGTCCCGCTATTGTTGAGCAGAAGAAAAACGCTCCTAAGGGTAAGAAGTAGAAGATATGGTAGAGCAGGTTAATAAGCTTATTTTTAACACTCTTTGTGCTGGGAGGGATATTTATATCCCGCAGGTGGGTAGTCTTGTTGTGAGGTGTATTTCATCCTCGCTACAAAGCTCTAAGCGACTTGTTCCACCTCGATATAGAGTAACTCTTACCGGAGAACAACGCGGTGAGTCTTTGGTTGAAATTATTGCACAAAGTGCCAATGTAACTACTGAACGAGCCGAGGATATATACCGCCAATGGCTTAATGCTGTTAAGCGCGAAGGTGTTGTGACGATTGAAGATGTGGGACATATTGAAGATAAGAGTTTCAATATCTCGCCTCAGCTTCACAATATACTTAACCCTCACTCTTTAGAGCCAATTGTACTCAAACCTCGTACCAACTGGGGTGTTGTTGCATCGCTTGTTGCTACACTGATTGGTGTTGCGGGCGTTATAGCGTGGCAACTATTGCCTGCAAAGGCTGTTGTTGAAACTCAAGATGCTCCGATGGTCGTTGAGGTAGAAAAGAGCGATAGCGTGGTAGAACAAAGCGTTGTTGTTGAGCCTGTGCAAGCCATTGAGCCTGAGATTGAAGTTGTGGCAGAGGTTGTCGAGCCTGCACCTGCAGCTGTTGCACCTGAACCGGAGATTGGTACGCTCACTAAGGGTAAGAGTTATATCGTTTGGGGTGTCTATTCGCAGATAGAAAATGCTCGCAAGTATAAAGAGTTGGTTGAGAGCCGTTATCAAGATATCAGCTGCACAATTTATCACTATAAGAACAATACTCTCTATATGGTTGCTCTTGCGCAGACCGACACTCGTAGTGAGGCTTTGGGTATTACCCGCTCTCTTAAAGAGCGTGGTAAGTTCTTTGAACAGCTTTGGGTTTGCACACTATGAGTTTAGCGGCTACAATATCACGACTGTTGGATGCGCTCTATCTACCAATTATCAGGCGCTTTGTGCCCCCACAGATTTTTCGCTATGGAGCCTGTGGAGCTACCAATATGGCACTTGATGCAATGTGGTACTTTGTTATTTACCACTTCGTTGTTGCTAAGCAATTTGTTGATTTGGGCTTTATTGTTATCTCGCCCCATATTGCATCGTTGATATTGGTCTTTCCGATAACTTTTTTTACGGGCTTTTGGCTCAATCGTAATGTTGCGTTCCGTTCAACCAATATCGGTAGTGGAAGGCAAATGATACGCTATTTTGCAACCGTATTGGGATCAATAGCTATCAATTATCTATCAATGAAACTCCTTGTAGAAATTGTCCATATCTGGCCTACACCGTCAAAACTTATCACAACGGTAATCTCAACAATCTATAGTTACCTGCTTGGTCGATATTACACCTTTAAGTAGCCTTTGGAAGTAAGACTTCTATACGCTTGCAGTAGTTAGGTAAGTATGTGTCGAAAAACTATTAAAACCTCAGATGTAAGCAGATTGAAATAAAACTGAGTTTTCAAAATTGGATGATTTTAGATATATTTTCGTTTAATCTTCCTATATTTGTGCTATGGATAGCAAAAAGCGAGTTTTATTGGGAATGAGCGGAGGTACGGATAGCTCTGTGGCTGCGTTACTTCTTCAAGATGCAGGATATGAGGTTGTAGGTGTAACTTTCCGTTTTTATGAGAAGGATGGCTGCACCGAGTATCTTGACGACGCTCGTGATTTGTGTGTTCGTCTGGGTATTGAACATATTGTTTCCGATCAACGCGAACTATTCAACTCCACCATTATTGACTACTTTGTTCGCGAATATATGGCAGGGCACACACCCGTACCCTGTACCCTATGCAATAACTACCTAAAATGGCCATTGCTCCGCCAAATTGCCGATCAAATGGGTATCTACCATTTGGCGACAGGACATTATGTCCAAAAACGGAATATTGACGGATATTGGCATATAGTCAACGGAACGGACGAGGATAAAAATCAATCCTTTTTTCTATGGGGATTGTCGCAAGATATTCTGGAGCGAATGGTTTTACCTATGGGCGGATTGACCAAACAGCGAGTCCGTGAAATAGCAGAGGAGCGAGGCTTTGTGAAGGCAGCGCGTAAAAAAGATAGTCTTGGTGTCTGCTTTTGCCCAATGGATTATCGCACTTTTCTTCGCGACAAAGTCTCGGTAGATGCGATTGAGAAGGGTAGATTTGTTGATGTAGATGGTAATTTCATCGCTTGGCACGAGGGGTATCCATTCTATACCATTGGTCAAAGACGAGGTCTTGGTATAGACCTAAATCAGGCTGTCTATGTGAAGGAGATTGTGCCTTTGGAGAATAAAGTTGTGTTAGGTAGCTTGAGCTCTTTAGAGCGAACGGAGATGCGCCTGAAGGATTGGAATATTATTAATCCGTCACAACTCTTAGGTAGGGATGATGTTATTGTTAAAATACGCTATCGTAAGCAGGAAAATCGTTGTACAGTTTCGCTTTTGCCTGACAATACTTTGCTCGTTCAGCTGCACGAGCCTCTTACTGCTATCGCTCCGGGTCAGGCTGCCGCTTTCTATCGTGGCGAAGTGGTGCTTGGTGGCGGTATTATCGAGGAGTAATTGTTGCGAAGTTAGCACATTAATTAGTGTTTGAACTAATGATGCAGATTATTAGTTGTTTGCAAACAGACGGCTTGCGGAACAAAACGCCCCACTTGACAGCGTGTCAAGTGGGGCGTTTGCCTGCTGTAGATGGTATTATGGCTACAAGTCCTTGATTGGCAGGAAGTCCTGACCATCAACAAAGACGTGTGTGCCAGTGTATTCATCGATGAACGAGAGATGTACCCTGCTCTGCTTAGGCTTATACATATCTATTGCAATCCAATCCTCATCAACCCAAATGCGATCGAAGTTTGAGTAGTCGCGAATAGCCACCTCACTATCTCCGTGTGGGAATACACGCACAAGTTTATTCCACCAACCGCCTGGAGAGCCGGCATAGCCTCGCTCGTCTGGTCGTAGACACTGATACAAACCTAAACGGTCAGCGTGATAGCTCTTCTTGGTAAGTATGACAGCCTCCTCGATGGTGCAGTTGTTATTTGGCGATATAGTAGTCTTGGTTGTACCCTTAATCAGTCCGAGCACATTGAGGAACGCCATAGGCTCAAATGCATATTGGGCAATCTGACCCTTGTCTGTAAATTGGTCGAGCTGTGGGCTCCAGATAGTATATCTTATACTCGAATTTTTCTTGATATACTCCATTGCACGGTAGATGTATGTAGCCATCTGCTGACGTGTTACAAGTGCTGTTGGATTGTAATTCTCAGCAATGATACCAGCTGCCAGAGCCTTGCGGATGTAGATATCTCCCTCTGCTTGCTTAGGCGAGATTGGTACCTCGGACACATTCTCAGCCAGGCGTACAGCCAGTGAGGCCATCTGTAGGGTAGTGATATTTTTTGAGTAGTCATCGCCGAGCACCTGCTTGTCAATAAGCCCGTAGACCATAGCCCACTTGGTGTCGCTCTCGCCCTTGTCGCTGACCTTGGCGCCGTGGTCATCTTCTGGAACGGCAAAGTATCCTGGATATGTACTACCCCAGAATGTGCCCTCCAATGCCTCCTGCTTATATGGTCCATCCCACGCTTTAAGCGTAGATGCCTTAAACTGTTCGAGAGTACGCTCCGTATCACGACCGAAGTTTTTTTCCAACTCCGCCTGGGTGTAGCTTAAAATCGCCTCGCGACCATCTATGCCACAGTAGTAGCACGACTTGCGATAGACCTTCTCGCCCTTAGAGTTGCGGCCAATGTAGTGTCTGCTTGATAGATCCTGCATAATGTAGGCGTGGCTCAAAGGTTTAGTTACGTGCGTGCGTTGAGGATTCTCCTCAAAGACGTGCTTTGGGTTATGCTCAACCTTGCCGCAATACTTACAGCTGTAGTAGAACTTCAAATTGACCTGACAGGTTGGATGACGCATAACGGTGTGTGCTGCTGTAACTTGCGCCGAGTAGTCGTGCCCTGGGCAGAAAGTAGTGGTAGCACTTGCCCCTTTGTTTACTGCCTCGTCGAAGTTGCCGTGGTAGAGACGCACATTGAACCAGAGAGCCTGAGTTGGAATACTGCGCTTCCAATTGTACTCATCTTTTAGCTCCTCCTGAATAGACAGTAGTCCCTTAGGGTACTTCTCTGCAGGTAGGAATATTGTAACATTCTGGGTTGTTGCACCCTTGCTACTAACAGAATAAGGAGGGTTTGTCTCAAGGAGGACAAATGTCTGTAACACTTTGGCAAAATCTACCTCTGGACCGTACCATATCTCTTGGATATTTGGGAAGGTGTAGAGCATATACTTAACACTACTGCTATCTTTGATGTTCACCAATAGCTTCGTAATGTAGAATGTCTCATTTTTTTCCAGACGCGACTTGAGATTCTGATCTAAGTACCACTCTGTTGGCACGGGCGTTGGAGCCCACTCTGCAACCTGCTGAGCGTGAACCTTCTTTACGTCGCAAGTCTTGGTGTGGTATTCCCAGTAGAAGCTGTCGGCCTGCTCCTTAGAATATATCTTTGTCAGGTCAAGATATGTCTTTGAATTACCAACAGAGGTTCTATAAACGACCGCGCCGTAGCCCTCCTTAGCATCAGCAAGCGCCACCTGCTCGCCATTTACAGTAAAGTTGTTATCATTGTGGCTTAATGAGAATGAGCCTATGCTACCCTGTTTTACGCGAAAGACGATAGTGGCTGTGTATCCGCTATTGGTCTTGAAGTTACCCTCTGCGTCAAGTGGACCACTCCACTGAACACGCACAATCTCTAAATCGTCAGCACTCGATATGGTTGCCGTATTTGATGGCTTTGCCCCTGCCACAGGCTTTGGAATAGATAACGCTGCTGAGGTAATAACCTTCTGATCCATACCAAGTCGCTGCGTCTTAGCCTCAAGATAACATTTCTTGCCATTAGAGCCCGGCACAGCAACAAAGGTAGCCTTTACGCCGTTGATTTTCCAGTCTGAGTTCTGCGAATTCTTGAAGACCTTGGACATTCCAGACTTTATTGCTAGGTGTACTCTTATGGTGTAAGACTCACCAGCCTTGAAACAACCGTTTGAGTCGAAGTTGCCAATCCACTCTACACGATTTATCTGTGAGCTGGCGTTGGAAGGCATTGTGCCTGTGGTTATAGGCTTCTCTCCCACTACTGGCCTTGAAATTTTAGGATAAGCTTTTGTTACAACAGATCCGCTATATGGCGATGCTATAGCTGCGCTAATTACTACAAACAGCATTAGTGCAATAGTAGTTACTCTTTTCATATATCCAGTGTTGATTAAAGTTTGGTCTACAAAGTTATGTGAAATAGTATAATTATACAAATTTTTAGCAACTTTGAGTTTGTTACTCCCACTCTACAAGGTTCCAAGGGAGAGTGATTTTCTTCGGTTCGCCTCGTTTACTACTACAGAGTGTGTTTGATATGTCAAAGATACAAATTTAAAAGCAAATCACAACTTTGTAGTTGTGGGTTACTGTAGAAATAGCATAAGATACGACCTATTTATTTTATTGTTTATAGTGAGAGCGAATTCATCCATCTTTCACTGCGTTGGCTTGGCAATAATTGGACAGGCGGGATTGACGCAGCCGCTTCGCTTTACTGCGTCTTTCCCTTGGAGTCCTCGGCAGAGAGAGCGCAAATATTGCCAATGGCGGGATTGACGCAGCCGCTTCGCTTTACTGCGCCTTTCCCTTGGAATCCTCGGCAATGTGCAACAAGAAAGCCGTACTTTGTACGGCACTTTTTGTTATAAGAGCGACTATTTGTGAGCAAGCTCCCATAGTCGCTTTTACAACAAAAGCCACTCTTGC
>JAFNYE010000110.1 GCA_017383345.1 Alistipes sp.
AGCATTAGCTTCCGCTAACTCTAAAACCAGCAAAGGGTCGTACGCCAAGTACTACCCTTCGCTGGTTTTATAGCCGAGCGTTGCTACTACTGCCTTTTGACGGCAAATTATTTGTCGCGAAAACAGCGCAATACCTTCTGCTAACAAAAGTTGCCCACAATGGGCAGTACGCTTAGTACAGCCCATCGTGTTCAATTTCGCCGAGCGTTGTATTTGCACTATTTTGACGACAAATTGGTATATATAGTGAGGGTAGTGCTTTTATGCTGCTACCCTTTACAATAAATGGAAGGATAAAGTCTAACTTTTTCTGATTTAACTTTGTGTTTTGCAGTTAATTCGCTACTTTTGTGAAAACAACTAACCCTATGGCAAAATACGATGTTTTTATAAGCTACTCGCGCAAGGATTCTGAGTTTGCGGAGAAGGTGTGTGCCGTCTTTGATGCCTATAAGAAGTTTTATAAATTCGAATACTTTTTTGATAGAGAGGAAATCAAAAGCGCTAATGAGTATTTGGAGCGAATTTCTGAAGCAATCTCTGAATGTAATACTATGTTTTTTCTTGCGAGTAAAAACTCGTATTCATCGAGATTTTGTAGCAAAGAATTATTGTTTGCTAATGAATATAATGTAACAATACATCGTTATTGTATTGATAATTCGAAGCCCCCTAAAAAAATTAACCTGCTTCTAATTGATCAACATTTCCAAGAGGCATCAACTTGCCCTATTGAAAAAATGGTGTGTCAGGTGTTATCTGATGCATTGAAAAAAGACATTCTTCCTTTGTCAGATTTGAATAATGCCTCTAAAGATATTTTGCAGCATCAATATAAGGAAGATGACGGGATAGAATTGGTTAAAGGAGAAACAAATTGCGCATTAGTTAATATTGAGACAGATATTGATTGTCGAATTTTGCGATTTGGTAAAGAGATTGCCGTTGCGCGTACTGCTGAATTTTCATCTATTCGCCTTCCAAAGGGTAAGCATAAACTTGCTTTTATAGAGCTAACTGAAGGGCTTGAACGCCATGAGTGCCTACTGGATATAAAGGATATTGAGTATGAGGATTTTATTGAGGTAAAACTCCTTGACAAATACAATACTCGCAAGACCGCAGAATTAGCAGAACAAAGGGCGAAAGAGGAGGCTGCTCGTAAAACCTACCAAGTCGGTGACTACTACAATGAAAACGGCAAAGAGGGCGTGGTCTTTGAGGTATCAGCCGACGGCAAGTACGGCAAAATTGTGAGTATGACGCAATCAAGAGAAAGGTTGCTATGGTCTTCATACGAGGCGGAACTAAAACGCCTTATTGGCGCTGATAGCAAGATCGCTGGCGCTTACAATATGACAAAGGTTAAAGCTGTTGCGAATTGGCAAGAAAAGTACCCGGCCTTTAAGTGGTGTGCCGATTTGGGCGAAGGTTGGTATCTGCCGTCAATTGAGGAGTTGAAGAAGTTTACGTCCGACGATGCTGTCCTCGACGCAGTCAATCGCACATTAATCTCAAAAGGTGGAGAAAAACTATTTAATCGTGGCGATCGCAATAAATGCTATTGGTCGTCAACGGAAAGTAATGAACAATATGATGGCGTGTTTTATGCGTGGTTTGTCTATATATACGATGGTTATAGATTTGGCGACTTCAGGAAGTACGGTGCCTGCTATGTGCGCGCCGTGTCCGCTTTTTAGAATTTAGGCTTTATGCTTTAGGCTTTACGCCCGACCGTAGGAGTCGGGCGTTGTTGTTTGATATGTGCTTGTGGATTACTTCTTGAAGATAAAGAAGACTGCGGCGACGAGGCATATAAAGCCGACAATATGGTTCCAGCGCAGGGCTTCGTTTTTCATAACAAGCAAAACAATTACGGTAAAGACCGTAAGCGAGACAACCTCCTGAATAACTTTGAGTTCCCAAATTGAGAATGGGCCACCATAGACATTACTACCCAAGCGGTTGGCAGGTATCATAAAGCAGTACTCAAAAAGTGCCACCAACCAACTGATAGCAATGACTGCAATCATTCCTATTCTCTCAAATCGAGACTTGAACATAACCTGACCATACCAAGCCAAGGTCATAAAGAGATTTGAACAAACCAATAGTGCAATAGCACCTAAACCGCGTGTTAACATAACGAAATAGTATTATTTTGGCCGCAAAATTAGTTATTTTCTTGAGAATTTGATACCTTCGCGCTATGAAATTTACTTTAATAACAGGTGCAAGTTCGGGTATAGGGGCGCAGATGGCCTCAATTTTGGCCTCTAAGGGTCAAAATCTTATCCTTGTAAGTAATCAGGCGGAGCAACTCCAACAGGTTGCTGCGCAAATAATGAGCCAAAATAGTGTTGTTGTCAAGTGGCTGGATATCAACCTTGCGACAACCGATGCTGCCGAGCAGATATACAACGCTGCAAAGCAGTGGGGCGAGGTTGATTGTCTGATATCAAATGCCGGTGTTCTACACTTCGGTAAAGCGCTCTCTGTGGCTGATAGTTATGTTGACTTTATCACGACTCTTCACTACATAACACCTGTAAAACTTTGCCGTTTGTTTGGTAAAGATATGGCTGCGCGTGGCAATGGTCGCATTATGCTTGTCAGCTCAATGACGGCGTGGACGCCTTATCCTACAATGTCGCTCTATGGCTCAACAAAGGTTGCGTTGAAGAGTTTTGCGCAGTCGCTTTGGTATGAATTGCGTGGTGCGGGCGTAAGTGTAACTACTATTTTCCCCGGAGCGGTTGATACGCCTCTCTATAATTTATCGCCGTCACATCGTAAACTGTTTAGGACTTTAGGTGTAATGCTCTCGGCAGAGCAGGTCGCAAAGCGAGCTATCAGAGCAATGGAGCGTCGCCGCAGAACTCTTGTGCCTGGATTGTTTACCAAAATAGCGGTCGCAGCCTGCAAAATTTTGCCAGCAGCAACTATTGTGCTCGTAATGAAAATTCCCGTTGTAAAACGCCTGCTTGAGCGTCTATAATTTCGCCTTGATAATCGCTATAGGATTGGTAATGTATCCCTTGATAGAGTACCAAATATTGCCCCAATAGCTATCTGGTACAACCAAGTCGTAGCACCATTTGCGGCTAATGCGGTTGCGAATTTTAAGAGCGAATGCCCTGATAAAATTCATCTCAGTGTGCTTCTCTGGGTTGCAGAAAGTTAGAATATCGTTCTTAACTCTTTCTGCTAACTCGCTGTAGTCGTCATCAAAATTAAGCGAACTATTTACACCTAAATATTGGCGGCATATTTGGGTTATAATATAGCAGTATCTATCCAATCCGCTTTGTTGGAGCATTGTTTTGAGCGAGTCAAAGTCTATCTTAGACTCAAATTGTGTCAGCACCATAGCCCAATCACATATATCGCGCAATGAAATACACTCTCGGGCGTAGTGCCAGCTTGAGTGGCGAATAAAGAATAGGGCAAAGGCCTCGGGACAGAGCGTATAAGCTCCGTCAATAAGGGTGTGAGCAACACTTTGAGGTGCAAGCTCTAATAATTTTTCCTCAACATACTTGCCTGCCTTATTTACGAATGGATTGACAAAATAGCGATGGTTTTCTATGTTAATGCCCCGAATAGAGAACTCGGAGTGGACAAAATAGTCGTACTTGACTTTTATATTAGAACTCTGGACAATTTGATTAGCCCGCTCAAAGTCGCCCATCAAATAGACATCTATATCTCCGGCTTGACGATGATCAGGTCGGGTGTATAATGCCGCTAAACTATGACCTTTCAGGATGATAGTTTTAATATTGTGCTCGCTGAATTTTGTTACCAACTCTGAAGCGACATGCTGCTGATGCTTAAAGAGTTTTTCAATGTGATTTACATTGTATGCCCACTGAATTTTTATCTCTAAATCGGGCTGAAGGCTTTCGCGTAGGTGGCAAAGTCCATCATAGGTATGAGCAAGTACGCCTTGACTCAAAGCAATGGTATATATGTCAGACCAATCTTGGTTTGACATATTTTCAAATAGTGATTCTTCTTGGCAACTATTAAAGAGCGACATCCTTAATAGCGCAAATAATCTTTTCTCCCTATTATGCTCTAAATGTTGCATTTATGCTCTCTTTTTTATCAATTTTGCAGGGTTTCCTGCCCAAATTTCATACTCGGGAACAGAGCGGGTAACTACGCTTCCCGCACCTATAATTGCGCTGCGACCAATTGTCACTTCGCCCGTAATTATTGCCCCCGAACCGATAAAGGCGTGTTCGCCAATGGTTATATGTCCTTCAATAAAGTGTATATCCTCGCGGTCAGGATTGTTTGTATCAAGCCGATGGGTAAGAAGGCGCACACCCGAGGCTATATGTGCATCGTTGTGAATGGTTATATTGCCAGGATGCATAGAATCAAACTGTACATCGCGAGCAATAAAGTACTTTTTGCCCGTCAGATTGACCCCTGCAAGCCCAATAAACACTTTGCGCCAAGTGCGTGGCATTGGTATTCTTGCCAAAGCGAAGAATAGAACTGCTCTTAAGTGGCTAATGTCGAGATTTATGCCGTGTTGTTTTAGCGTCATAGTAGAGTGTTATAAAGTTCGATAATCTTTTTGTATAGCACCTGAGGATCAAATGTCGCAGCTGCAAACACACGGCAATTAACTCTCATTTGGCGGTACTGCTCTGTAGTAAGAGACTCTATTTTCTTAACTGCATCTATGAGTTCTGATGCATTTTGGGGCTTGAATAGATATCCTGTCTCTCCCTCTTTAATAATCTCGGGGATACCACCTATAGTTGCACCAATGGCAGGAACACCCATAGATGAAGCCTCGATTATTGTCATAGGATTATTTTCGTACCACTCAGACGGAACAATTATCGCCTTGCTTTGAGCGATAGTTTGGCGCAGGGTCTGGCCACTCTGGTATCCGCACATCTCGATGTTGTCGGTTGTGATAATATCTTTAAGCTCCTGCTCTATTGGCCCCTCGCCGACAATCTTTAATTGTTTGTCTTTTAGAGTTGTAAATGCCTTAATAAGTGTTTTTATTCCCTTCTCAGGACTCAATCTGCCAAAATAAAGATAGTACTCCGATGGTGAATAATCTGCTGTAGGTATATCAACAGCGTTGTGCGCTACGATGCATTTTTTTTCAT
>JAFNYE010000111.1 GCA_017383345.1 Alistipes sp.
AGTATTTGTTGCATAGCGAACAACAGCAACCTGCTCAACAGATTCGTGAATATTGTGGAACAAGTAGCTATACTTGCCTTCTGTATTAGCATCACCTG
Organism: Alistipes sp.; assembly: GCA_017383345.1. Taxonomy (GTDB): domain Bacteria; phylum Bacteroidota; class Bacteroidia; order Bacteroidales; family Rikenellaceae; genus Alistipes. The sequence goes on from JAFNYE010000111.1 coordinate 99, forward strand.
CTACATTTGGTGCCTGATCTACATCCTCAGCGATAGTAGCATCACTAAAAGCGTAAGCGTGTACAATATCACCATTACGGTTAGCAAACAATACTACCAACTCATCAATATTAGCTGCAACCTGCTTATTCTCCTGTGGCAGAATTGTACCTTGACCTCCGCCCGCAGTCGTTTCAGTTGGTTCAATAAGAGCGCGTGTTCCTGATACGCCATTTGCAATTGTAATTGAAACAGCCTTCTTCGATGATGTCAAAACTGCATCACCGTCATCCTTGCTACAGCTTACGATAGTCGCAAGTGCCATAGCTGCGATAAATAATTTCTTCATAGTAGAATAGTTTTTTAAGTTAATGATTGTTGTTAATTGTATAAATTGTTTTTTGTTTATTGTCTCTGTGAAAGAGATTACAAGCTCTTAAGGTGCTTGTCCAACTCCTCAAGGTTGTGCTTAGCGTCGGCCTGACCCTTAGCGGCAGCCTTCTCCCACGCCTCGCGCGCCTTAGCCTGATCGCCCTTACCCATATAAGCATTACCGCTGATAGCGAGGATATTGGCGTCGTTCTGGTCGCTCTGCGCCAGAGTCTTGAGTGCGCCGTCGTAATCCTTCTCGGCAATCTGCGTAGCAGCGAGGTTAACAGCAGCAGCCACAGCAGAGGGGTATTGTTTTGCAGCGACCTCCATAACGTGGTTGTACTCCTTAGAGTTCTTCTCGTATGAGCCAGCAACCATATAGAACTCAGACAACGAGAGCTTGTCGGGGTCGGCGTCAACGAACTTGCGAGCCTCCTCAAGGTTGAAGTTACGCACGTTGTACTCGATGCGGTAGTCGTTACGACGCAAGCGCGGGTAGAGCTCGTGCAACAGACGATGGTAGATATCCGAGGGAGTAAGACTCTTGAGTTTTTTATCCTTCTGATCGAGAGTTAGGCTTGAATCATCAATAATAGCCAACACCTTCTTCTGATCAAGCAAGCCAGGTGTCGCCTCAACCTCGCGACGCAAACCAACCCAATCCTCACCACGGCCAAAGGCCTTAATGCGCTCGCGCTCGATACCGGTCTTCATAGTCACATAGTCGGCCAAAGAGTTCGCACGATTCTCAGAGAGTACCTTGTTGTGCTTCTCGGTAGCCTCGGGAGATGCCCAACCCTCGATAGTGATAGAGGTGATGGTGAGATCCTCGTCGTCGTCAACCTGCTTGATAGAGTTGATGATTGAAGCAAGCTCTGCGTTATTGCTCTTATAATCCTCAAGAATCTCGTAACGGTTAACGCGGAAGTTAATGTATGCGGTGTGAGACTCGGCGCGCACCTTAATGGGCTCGGGCTCGGGCTCAACCAATGAGAGGGTGTAGGTCGGATAGTAAATTTCATACTTAATCTTACCTACATTATTGTCATCCAGCGCAATGGGAGTCTGATCGCAACCACAGCTGCCCTCCTTAACAACAACGGTAGAGCCTCGCATCCACTCCGCAAAAGGAACGGTAGCAGTATAGTCCACGCTCTGCTTCTGGCCAGCCTTGCGCTCGGCACGCTTAGCAGTACGCTCAGCGTAGAAGGGGTTGTTGGTTACGGGAATCTCCTCGTTACGACGGTAGTACATATATGCGCGGCGGCCCATAATCTCAACTGAAGGCAGTTCCAATGAGTTGCCATCTTTCTCAATAGCAGGGGTGAGAATCAAAGTCTCGTCGGCACCAATTTCAATATTTGAGATGTCGATATCCATATCAACGGTAATACGGCCATTGGCACGATTTGTTGTAAGGTTCTTAACCTCGCCTGTGCCCTCGACAATCTGCTGTGCTGAAACGCTCACACTGAGGAGCATTGCAGTAAGAGTATATATTATATATCTTTTCATCGCGCTTGAGTTTTAGAACAAGTAAACAAGATTGATAGCAGCCTTTGTCGGGCCAAAATAGATATGGTCATCTGTGCCGAGTTTCTCGCCACACTTAGGACACATATACTCCTCAAAATAAGTATATGCAGCACCGATACACAACTCTGCCTCAAGGTTCCAATGCTTACCCAGCATCCACGCGTAACCGTAACCTACACCAGCACCAGCAAACCAGCCCTCATAGCGATGATCTGCAAGCATAGACAAATCAGAGCCAAGGAAATTGGGCAATCCGTCAATATTTCCAAAATTATATTGGCCTCCTATTAAATGCGCAGCGAGGAAATGACCTCCAAATCGGCGGCAGGTCCAATAACGTACCTCAGGCTGAACAAACCAATGTTTCCACTTCATATTGTCCTTAAATTGGAATGGATTCCAGTTACCAGACATATCAAATGTCCACTTCTCGGCTAACGCTGTCTCGAAACCAATGTTCATCGAGGTTGTGGCATCGTAAAGCAGGTTACTCTTAATAGCCCACTTTTGCGCAGAACTCTCTTGTATTGAGAATACTGCTACAAGCCCAAGAATTAGTAAAAATTTCTTCATATCTATAAATTTATTTCGTCTACTTACTTATAATCCAAAAGTTAAGACTTTGCAAAAGCTAAAAACCTTTTTAATAAAACAACCAACCCCTACACGAGATTGAAAACTCTGATAACAAAATTAGACAAAATATCAATAAAACAAGATATTTTATCAATAAAAATGAATTTATTCCAAAAAAAATAATTTTCTTATTTTTAAGAGATGTAGTTGTAAAATATATACATTATATATTACTACAATACGAATTGAAGAGACTGCCCTAAGATTGATACCAAGCAGAACTCTTTTCAACGGAGAGTCCAGCCTTAAAAGCGGGTATTATGAATAAATTTCTCTTCATTTGTAGAATATTTCTCTATATTATAAAGCTTTACGCTAGTTTCGGGGTGTAAAAAATATCGTTTTCTTTATATTTTCGCTTTTTGCGATAACAAAATTAGGAAATAAATGAATATAACAAAAGAAAGTTGATAAAAATTTAATAAAAAAATCAATCTTATCTTCAAAACCCCCCCCCCCCATCAATATAACAATGTGGTTTTCAGTATTTTATAGAACAATAACTCCCTAATTAATTCATTTACTTGGATAAAAAAAGCATTAAACAC
>JAFNYE010000112.1 GCA_017383345.1 Alistipes sp.
AAGCGCTTTTGAGTACCATAGGGAATTTAGAGAAATTAGGGAAATTAGTGATTTTATGTCATATCCCTAAACTCATTAAATTCCTTAAACTCACTAAACTCTCTACTTTGACCTTCCCCAACCGCACAGTCTTTATTCGCGCACTAATTTGTTGTCAAAAGGTGGTAGCACCATCGCTCATTCTCGCACCATTTGTCGTCAGAAAGGCATAGATGCCACGCTCGGCGAAATTGAACACGATGGGCTGTACTGAGCGTACTGCCCATTGTGGACATATTTCGTTAGCGGAAGTAGTTGTGCTGTTTTCACGACAAAGACTTCGCGCACAATTTTAGCGTCAGAGTGGTGGATTTGCAACGCTCGCCCTGAGAAACAACGAAGGGCTGTACTAACTCGTACTGCCCTTTGTTGGAGCGAGGGGTAGCGGCAGGAAATACGCCACTATCACGCTAAAATATCACGACAAAAATTTAGTCATAAAACGCCCACGAAATACCAAACTTAAACATTCCCGGATTAAGTGGATAACGGGCAATTTGGAAGGCCTCACCGTTGCCAAAGAGATTTTTGTTCAGGTGCTGATACTTGAGCAGGATGCGCATACGCTTCCACTTGGCAGAGATAAAGGCGTCAACATAAGGGTAGTTACCGACCTCAACCTCGTTTTGATTATAGAACACCGAGAGTGCGGGATTATACCCCTGAGCGTAGTATGAGGTGTTAAATCGGCCATCAAGACCTATCTGCACGCGCAACACATCGCGCTTGACCCAAAATTCGTAGTAATAGGAGAGGAAGGCCGACACTAAAGGTACCGGAATAACGGTGCGGTCGGAGGTAAGTTGCACCAACACGCGATGATTAAGATGCAGTCCCTTGATTGTAAAGTCCTTCTGGGCATATATACTCGTGAGGCTGACCGCTCCGCTATGTTGTACAGGGAGGCAATCGGCACCGTAGTATATTTTATTGGTTGTAACGCTCTGCCAGAAGCCTAACTCTACGCCATAGTCGGGCACGGAGAAGGCGACATTAAAGCGCGTTTCGTTCTCCTTACCAAAGTTGTTATCCCACATATAGTGGTTTGAGAGCCAACGATTTGTCCAATAACCCGGAGAGGTTGCCGTTTGGGTAAAGTAGCCCGAGAGGGTGAATGGTTTATTCTTGATAAAGGCTGTAAATGCCGCACGAGCGCCCAACTCGAAGTCTCCACCGCGATAGCCCGATGGGTAGAGTTTGAAGTTAGCACCCCAATCGACATAACGGCGGATTTTACCATCAATACCTGCGTAGGCAAACCAAGCGGTCTTTTTTACACGCTGATACTTACCCGAGAGGTAGTCGTTCAGCGCAAAGTCGGAGTAAGTATGCAGGTCGATACCCACACCGCCGTCAATAGTACCCACTACGCCATTTCTATCCCACGGCTGTGCCTGCACAAAGAGACGGTTGGTGATGATGCGCTCACAAAGCGAGTCGCGCGACTGTGTTGGGCTGAGCAGCCAATCTTTATAATAGGTATCGGTGTGGCTCTTGAATGTACCGTCATCATTACGCTCAAAGCGCTCATCGGTATAAGTGCCGTATTTATCGGTATAGAGTTTACTCCACGAGTTATACTCAAACAGGTGGCCGACATAGACTGCCGAGAGTTCGGCCATAGAGAAGTCGCGCTCGGTCATACGCACAAGCGGAATACCGATAGACTGCTTGACAAAGAAGGAGTTATTACGGTAGAGGTTGTTTGCCTCAGATGAAGCCAAACGCATAGGTACACCCGACGGCATCTCAAAGACCGTATCGGTAATAGCCCACTCGCCGACAACACCACCACTCTCCTGCTGGTCTATATGGTTATGGATATAGGCTGCGTGGAGAGTATAACGGCGACCTGTATGGGCAAAAGTTGCCGCAAAATTCTGGTTTTTGATACGCGAACGGTCATACTTACCCTTAGCTCCGCGAGCTTTATAGTTGAGCGAGACGGAAGTTGATGGGTTGATATTTTGCGATGCTGTAATCTCAAAATGCTCCTCACGATAACGCTTCTGACCCGACTCGAGATATGTCATCCATATATATGGATGCTTCATATTGTAGAACGGCACATTCTCGGTGGTATATGCGTATGCGTCATAGGGCTGAACAAACATAAACTCGCGCGAGGTGGTACGATCGAAATAGTTAACCGGCGTCGATGCTTGACCCAAGCCACCCACAGAGTTGTTACCCAAGCCCTTATGCTGATGTGGATAGTCCAAGCGCCACACAGCCAGAGTGGTATCTATCGGTTGAACCTTGAGGTGGTTGGTGTTGCGGATAATATTCCACTGGAAGTTACGAAGCGCGCGGATAGAGTCACTGAAGAAGTAGGACTCAAGCGGTTTACGAGGTTTCTTCTCCTTCTTTGTACTATCTGCCTGTTCTCCATTCTGACCCTCCTCGGTACCCTCGCCCGTATCGTATGGGTTAGAGCCGTAGCCGCCCAAACCATTTTGCTGCTGCATACCGCCCAGAGTATTACCACGCGAAGCGTTACGCTGTCCACGCATAAGGGCGCTTGCATCAAGCTGTGCCGAGGCATTGCCTACGACAGCCAGAGCAAAAAGCAGGGTGAGAAAGGTGTATATAAGGTGCTTTATCTGCATTATTTTTTACTAAAAATCCAACTCAATGTAGAGAGTACGATATATATAACGATGATTGTTGGCACAGAGTATATGCCAAGCAGAATAAGTGCAGCCACGCTCAGCGCAACAAAGATGTATTGCAGTTTATTCTCGGCCCAACCAAGACTCTTGAGTTTGAACGAGAACATTCTGATAGGGCTGACAAGCAACGCCGACATAACCACGCTAATGAGCGCAACCCACTCCAGCTCTACCGCCTTCTGACCAACAATTGCAGCCAAGACAAACGATGTGCAGAAAAGGGCATTTGCCGGTGTTGGCAGACCGCAGAAGCTATCGTGCTGGGTATCGTCAATATTAAACTTAGCCAATCTGAGTGCCGAGAATGCCGCCATAAGGAACGGAACGAAGCAGAGAGTTTGCACCGCCCACGCAGGCAGACAGAACATTGTCGGGCTCTGGCAAGCAAAGGTGTACATCGCAGCCGAAGGGGCGACACCAAACGAGACCATATCGGCCAAAGAGTCCAACTGAACACCTATATCGGAATATTGACGCAACAGGCGGGCTGTAAAGCCATCAAAAAAGTCGCACACGGCGCTTGCAATGACAAAGATAAAGGCCCACTTCAAATCGCCTACCACCAAAGCGCTGACAATAGAGGCGCAACCACACAGCAAATTTGCCAATGTGATAATGTTGGGTATTGTAAACAACTTTATTTTCATTATTTCTCTACTTTTAACTCACAAAGTTACAAAATATTTTTATCTTTGTAGCAACAACATAAAAAACTATACATTTATGGCTGAAAAAAGAGAAGTTTTCTGTGTTATTATGGCCGGTGGCGTAGGTACTCGCTTCTGGCCAAAGAGCCGAAAGAGTATGCCCAAGCAATTTCTTGACATTCTCGGCACAGGCAAATCTTTTATCCGTATGACCTACGAGCGATTTGCCGCAACAATACCCGCACAAAACTTTATCGTTGTAACAAATCATAACTACAAGCAGCTGGTTATGGAGCATCTGCCCGAACTCTCGGAGCAGCAAATTCTCTGCGAGCCGATAGGTCGCAACACTGCACCGTGCATCAGTTATGCCGCATATACTCTCTCTGCAAAGTGCCCAAACTCTATAATGGTTGTCACCCCGTCGGACCACTATGTAGCCAACGAGCAGGAGTTTGGCCGCATACTTAACAACTGCATCGAGGCTGTGAATACCGACAGGCGTCTTATGACCATAGGTATCAACCCTACTCGTCCCGAGACAGGCTATGGTTACATTCAAAAGAGCAGCAACGAGCCTATCTCGCCCGTAAAATGCTTTACCGAAAAGCCAAATCTTGAGGTGGCACAAGCCTTTATCCGTAGTGGGGAGTTTTTGTGGAACTCCGGCATATTCATCTGGCAGACTCAAGCTATCATTGATGCTATAAAGGAGCATCTGCCCGATATGCACGCCCTCTTTGAGCCTATCGCTTACGGCACAGAGTCAGAGGAGCGTGCCATAATCGACGCCTTCTCGCAGTGTCGCGCCATATCCATCGACTACGGCGTTATGGAGAAGGCCGACAATGTCTTTGTCCACAGCGGCGACTTTGGCTGGAGCGACATAGGCACTTGGGGCTCGCTATACCAACAATCGCGCAAAGACAAGTATGCCAACGCCAAGCCAAAGGAGGGTTGTTACACATACGACACCCGCGGCTCGATAATATCTCTACCAGAGGGCAAAGTGGCGATTATCAGCGGCTTACGCGACTATATCATAGTTGACACCGATGATGTACTGATGATCTGCCCACGAACCGAGGAGCAGAACATTAAAAAGTATATTGATGAAGTAAAATTTAACCAGGGAGATAAATTTTCATAATGGATATAAGCAGATTATACGACCTTTTTACACAAAGTTGCGGCGTTACCACCGACTCGCGCAAGGTGGGCAAGGATGAGATATTCTTCGCCCTGCGAGGCGAAAGTTTTGACGGCAATCGCTTTGCTGTGCAGGCGCTCAAAGATGGTGCAGCCTACGCCGTTATTGATAGCGCTGAGGTAATGGATGGCGCGGGTGAATACTCCGAGCGCCTGATTTTGGTTGATAACACCCTTGTTGCGCTGCAAGAACTTGCCCGCAAGCACCGCTTAGAGTTAGCTATTCCGATTATAGGCATAGTGGGCAGCAATGGCAAGACAACGACCAAAGAGCTTGTAAACTGCGTGCTAAGCCAAAAGTTTACAACATACGCGACCAAAGACAACCTCAACAACCATATAGGCGTACCTTTAACCCTGCTATCAATGGATAGTACGACCGAGATTGGCATTGTAGAGATGGGCGCAAGCGCTCAAAAGGAGATTGAACTACTCTGCTCCATAAGCCAACCGAACTACGGCATAATAACCAATATAGGCAATGCTCACCTTGAGGGTTTTGGCGGCAAAGAGGGCATTATCAAGGGTAAGGGCGAGCTATACGACTATCTCAACACTGTTGGCGGCCGTGCCTTTGTTCCTGCGGAGGACAGCACTCTCTGCTCTATGGCACAAGAGCGGACAAATATGGCAACCGAGCGCTATAGTCGCGCTTTAGCCGAGGGATACAAGAGCCAGCTCTCGGGCGACTACAACCGCTACAACATTGCCGCCGCGGTGGCAATAGGTCAATATTTTGACATTGAGCAGAGCCGCATTGCTGAAGCTATTGAGGGTTATACCCCTCAAAACAACCGCTCACAAGAGATGACAACAAAGCGCAGCAACCTACTCATTATAGATTGCTACAACGCCAACCCGTCGAGTATGGAGGCGGCAATTGGCAACATCGCCTCAAAGTCGGGCGAGGAGAAGTTGCTCATCTTAGGCGATATGCTTGAGTTGGGCGAGTGGAGTCTTGAGGAGCATTGTCGCATTCTCAACCTTGCTGTGCAGGTGCAAGATGCCGAACTATTGCTCGTGGGCAGAGAGTTTTTAAGAGCCGCACACGCATTGGGCATTGATGTTACCTGCTGTGCCGATAGTGCAGAGGCGGCAGAGTACATAGAGCAGAGTCAGATAAACAACACAACCGTACTGCTCAAGGGCTCTCGCGGCATAGCCCTTGAAAAACTAATTGATAAGCTATGAGAAAGTTTTTGATCCTTCTGCTTTTGTTCGTTACGGCTTCGGCTTCGGCAAAGCAGCAGCCTGAATGGCTCAAAGATGCGGTTATATACCACATCTACCCCTCCTCATATATGGACTCCGACGGCAACGGCATTGGCGACCTGAACGGCATAAAGTCGCGCTTGGAGTATATTAGCAGCTGCGGTTTCAACTGCATCTGGATGTCCCCTTGCTTTGCAAGTGCGTGGGAGGATGGCGGTTACGACATCATTGATTACTACAAAGTTGACCCCCGCTTTGGCACAAACGACGACCTTAAGGCGCTCATTGACAAGGCACACAACTTAGGTATCAAAGTGTTGCTCGACCTTGTTGCGGGCCATACATCGGACAAGCACCCGTGGTTTATGGAGTCCAAAAAGGCAGAGCGCAACCAATACTCCGACTACTATATCTGGACTGTTGGTAAAAACTACAAAAAGCCTGGGCCTAAGTTTGTCGACAACAACCACCCACGCGACGGATACTATATCCGCAACTTCTTTGCGTGCCAACCGGCACTCAACTACGGCTACTACAACCCTAAGCCCAACCACCATTGGGAGCAGGGCTACAACGACCCGGGTCCTACCGCAGTGCGTGGCGAGCTAAAGAAGATTATCGCCCACTGGTGCGATATGGGAGCTGATGGTTTTCGTGTAGATATGGCACAATCGCTTGTAAAGAGCGACACCAAAAACCGCGATGGCGTGCGCCGCTTGTGGAACGAGATTTTTGAGTGGTACAACAAAGCTTACCCCAACAACATAATGCTCTCGGAGTGGTCAAACCCAGAGCAGTCACTCTCAGCAGGTTTCAACATCGACCTGTTGATACACAACGGCATCGGTGGCAAGGTCTATCGTCCGCTTGTATGCGAGACCACCGACAAAATGGTCCCTACCGTATGTTACTTTAACCGCGCAGGCAAGGGCGAGGTTCGCGCAGCAATGGAGCAGTACGAGCAGATTTACAACACTTTCCGACGCTTGGGTGGCTACGCTTCAATGCCGACAAACAGCCACGATATATGGCGTCTGAGCCGTATGAACCGCACATCGCCAGAGGAGCAGAAGGTCGCTATAACGCTATTTCTGACCCTTCCGACCCCACCTATAGTATATTATGGAGAGGAGATTGGTATGCGCAACCTTGAGTATGCCCCACCAAAGGAGGGTAGCTTCTCATCGCGCAACCGTTCAACTTGTCGCACCCCGATGCAGTGGGACACAACCAAAAATGCAGGATTTTCAAGTGCCGAGCCTAAGAATTTGTACCTCCCTGTTGACAACGCTCCTAATTTTCCTAATGTAGCCGAACAACTTACCGACCCAAATTCGGTATTAAGCTATGTTCGCGACCTTATCGCCCTGCGTAAAGCCACTCCCGCTTTAGGTGTTGAGGGCGAGTGGAAATATGTGGGCGATATGGACAACCCATACCCTATGATTTACGCCCGCACTTTGGGAGATGAAAAGTACTTGGTAGTCTTCAACCCTGCCGACCGCACCGTCACAGGCTCTGTTGCCGCTATGGGTAAGGGCATTGAGTGGGTATTTGGCAATAACCGCAATTTGGCAAAATGCAAGACATCCAAAGAGCAGCACACAATTACAATGAAACCTATCTCCGTAGCGATATTCAAGGTAAAATAACGACTAAAAGATAAAATTATGAAAAACACTTCACTTCCTGAAAACGCCTACCGTGAACTTAAGGCGGGCGAAGAGTACAAGCCAATAATGTCGGCAGATAGCACCCCGGCCGAGGCGACGCCATACTCGGTGACTATGGGTATTGTTATGGCAATAATATTCTCAGCCGCAGCAGCCTTCCTCGGTCTTAAGGTCGGTCAGGTATTCGAGGCGGCTATTCCGATTGCAATCATCGCCGTAGGTTTGGGCGGACTGCATAAAGGCAAGAGTATGCTCGGCCAAAATGTCATTATCCAGAGCATTGGTGCAACCTCAGGCGTAATCGTTGCGGGCGCAATATTTACTTTGCCTGCTCTCTACATCCTCGGTCTTGAGGCTCACTTCTATCAGGTATTCCTCTCATCACTGCTTGGCGGCATCTTGGGTATTGTTATGCTCATACCGTTCCGCAAGTACTTTGTAAAGCAGATGCACGGAAAATACCCGTTCCCTGAGGCTACAGCCACCACCGAGGTATTGGTTTCGGGCGAGAAGGGCGGCAAGCAGACCATCGTCTTGGCTCTTGCGGGTCTTATTGGCGGCGCTTACGATTTTGCAGTCTCGACCTTCGGCGCTTGGGCGGAGAATATATCAACAAAGATGGTTGGCTGGGGCGCAATGGTTGCCGACAAGTTCAAGGTAGAGCTTTCGCTCAACACAGGCGCAACACTACTCGGTCTTGGCTACATCATTGGCCTTAAGTATGCAGTAATTATTACCGCAGGCTCGTGCCTTGTGTGGTTTGTGCTTGTGCCGCTTGTAGGCTACGCATCTGCCGAGGCAGCAGCAATGAGCGCAACCGACCTCTTTGTAGCC
>JAFNYE010000113.1 GCA_017383345.1 Alistipes sp.
ACCTCCTTTATATCCTTTACAGCCACAGGTCTGATACGCTGACGGGTAATCTGCATAAGGCCAAACTTGGTAAGTGGGAGTATAGTGTGGCGAGCCTTATCGGTAGCCATAAGCTGGCGCATATGGTCGTAGAGCATTTGACGACTCTGCGCCTTGTGCATATCTATAAAGTCAACAATCACAATGCCGCCCAAATCTCTCAGACGCAACTGACGCGCTACCTCAGCCGCTGCAGCAAGATTGACCTCCAGCACATGCTCCTCCTGATTATCGTCAGCCTTAGTGCGGTTACCCGAGTTAACATCTATAACATGCATAGCCTCGGTTGACTCGATAATAAGATATGCACCCCTCTTAAGGGAGACATAGCGTGCAAAGAGTGACTTTATCTGTCGTGAGATATCGAAGTTATCGAAGATAGGCACCGAGCCACGATAGAGCTTGAGCAGCTTAACCTTCTCGGGAGCAACCGTCTCGATATAACTCTTAATCTCGTTATACATTCCCTCGTCATCGACGCAAATCTGCGTAAACGAGCCATCGAGGGAGTCACGAATAATTGTGTTGGCGCGACTCATCTCGCCCATAAGCAGCGCCGGAGCCTGACGGCGGCGAATCTGCTGCAATGTTTTGTTCCACTTCTCTACTGCTGCAAGGATATCCTGCTCAACATCAAGGTCGGTAGCGTTGACAGCAGCGGTGCGGATGATAACGCCAAAATTCTTTGGTAACACGCCCGCAGCAACACGCTTGAGGCGCTTTTTATCCTCATTGGAACGGATTTTCTGCGAGAGAAAAACCTTTGAGGAGAATGGCACAAGGACAATATTTCTTCCCGCCAACGAGATATCGCAGGTCAGACGCGGTCCCTTTGTAGAGATAGCCTCCTTGGAGATCTGGACCATAACAATCTGATCCACTTTTAGATGGTCTGCAATCTTGCCATCCTTCTCCAGCGCGCCGTCAACCTTGATAGACTCAAGGCGCAACGACTTCTTACCTGGAGCCCAACTATCGACAATCTTGTCGAGCGACGGGAAATGTGGTCCTAAGTCTTGATAATGGATAAATGCGTCGCGCTCGTGACCAATATTTACAAACGCGGCGTTGAGTCCGGGCATAATCTTGCGCACACGACCCAAGTATATGTCACCTACGGAGTAACCCGTCTGCGCCATATCCTTGCCCAACTCAACCAACACCTTGTCCTCACAAAGGGCAATGTTTATCTCGGTTGAGGTTACATTGATAATTAACTCGCGGTTCATAGTACAAGATTATGTGTTTACCCCACTTGGGGTGTTGTTGTCGAGATTGAGAGACTACCCCCTATCCCGCAGTTTAGCTTTGTTGAGAACGACTTAACAATGAAACCAAAGTTGGGATATAAAAGCACCCAAAAACCTCTTTTATCAGCCATTCTCAATAATAGGAACGCTAAAAGGGACTAATCCCCTTTAGCGTTAAACTCCTATTCAAGCAATATGCCTTCGGGCATACTACTTCTTCTTATGACGATCCTTACGCAGACGCTTCTTACGCTTGTGGGTCGCCATCTTGTGACGCTTATGCTTCTTTCCGTTTGGCATAGTGATAAATATTTAAGTTAAACAAATAGTGACAAATTACTCCTCAACACAGTCAACGCTCAAACCGGCAACCTTTGCAAGGAAAGTCTTAGCAGGCTTGAAAGCAGGAATCTTGTGCTCAGGGATGATGATAGTTGTATTCTGAGAGATGTTGCGAGCAACCTTCTCCTTACGAGTCTTAGTATTGAAAGAACCAAAACCGCGGAGGTAAACAGCCTGGTCGTTACCCAACGCCTCCTTAATCTCATCCATAAACACCTCGATGATAGTCTGAATCTGAACCTTCTCAACGCCGGTCTTCTTCGCGATCTGGCTTACGATATCTGCTTTAGTCATAGCTATTAAGTTTTGTATTATTAATTATTTTAACCTATTTTCAACCTATATCACTCTTAATCAGAGCGAAATCGGCGACAAATATACACTTATTTTTGCAAAAGGTAAAACTTTCGCCCTATTTTTTTGAGAAAAAGGGTGATTTTTTGCTTTTAGCGCAACCTATATCGCTTAGGCACAGCAGTAAAGGGTCATCGCAGACGAGCCAAGGTCGGCGAAATTCCAACTCCACCAATCCCCATTCTCTGCACCAAATTGTTGTCAAATAGTGCAAATACAACGCTGCGATTAAGCCGAACGCATAGTAAAGTTTACTTAAACTATGCTGAGGCGCAGCAGTGAAGGGTCATCGCAGATGAGCCAACGCTCGGCTATAAAAACAGCGAAGGGTAGTACCGTAAAAGCACTACCCTCACTATATACACCAATTTGTCGTCAAAATAGTACAAATACAACGCTCGGCGAAATTGAACACGATGGGCTGTACTGAGCGTACTGCCCATTGTGGGCATATTTCGTTAGCGGAAGTAGTTGTGCTGTTTTCACGACAAAGTCTAAAATCGGTTAAACGCCCCAGCCAACCCCTCCACAGCCTGATCAAGGCCTTTTTGGATTTTGGAGCCGATCATCATACGCATCATCATATTGAGTTCGCAGTGGAGCACCATACGGATGCGGGTATCAGAAGGGGTAACTTCGTGGAGTTGGATCCAGAATGTAAAGTCGATAGGTACGCCGCCATCGTCGCCGACGATTTTGATCTGCTTACCCTCGATTTTATCGATCATACGCAACTTTACGGTAAAGCCTTTGACTTTGAACGAGCAGGTGTCGTCTGTAGCCTGCCACTCCTCGACCTTATCGGCCACAGCGGGTGTAAGCAGGTTGAAGGAGGAGATATAGGGGTATATCTGCGCCGCCGACTTAAAGATTTGACACTGCTTTGATTCGTACTTTTCCATAATGTTGTGTGTTTTGCGCCACAAAGGTAATAATTTTTATTTGGATATAATCAGTAATTTTACCTAAATTTTTCGCAACAATTTTATGGTTTATCTTGCACCAAGTTTCTTCAGTTTCTCCGTGGCCCAATTATAGCCTTGTGCCGCTGACTTTTGATACCAATAAATTGCTCGCTGACGATCTTTTGGTGTATCAAAGCAATAGCCGGTCTCAAACATATTCGCAACATAATATTGAGCTGTACAATCCCCCTTTAAGGCAGACATATAATGCCAATAAAAAGCGAGCCTGCGATTCTCTTTAATAGCACCTCTACCCCAATAATACTGTTGACCCAGATTATATTGAGCTATTTTATCACCTTGCTCAGCGCCTATCCGATACCACTCACACTGTTCTTTACTATTAGATTCCAAACACAAACCTACCCAATTTGCACTTCTGATAAAGCCTTTTTTATGAGACTCATAGAAGTATTGTATAGCTTTATTTTTATCAGAAAAATATAATTGGCCCTTATCAAACAACTCCTTGGCCGACAGGGATCTATCAATCGTTACAGGAGTAACACCGTTCAATGGTCTAATCGTTGGAACTGTCACATAATCTGTACTCGCACCAATTTTAGCCACAGCACGCGCACGGCACAGAGCGCCTTTTTGCAGAGGAACTGGCATTCCATCATTAAAATCCACAAACCACGCAGTAAATACACCACTCTGCGATTCATAATCACCCTCGGTTGAAGACCAATAATATCCCGAAATTTTATCTGTCAGTTTTAGATTTATAACATCTATGTTTTTGTAGATATTAAACAACTCCCCAGTTGCAGGCAAGTACCAACCCGCACCCAAATCGGCACACCACTTAAAGACCGGATACTTACTTTGCCAATCCTGAATCTCCTTAACTTTTGACATATTGTAGGAGCCGTCGGTGTCACTATATGCTCCAATAGATTTTGACAAATCAGGCCCCGGATTTTTTGTCCAATGGAACTGAGCAGGGTTCTTCATACTCACGATTTTACCACTACGGCCATCGGCAGAGACTTCAAAAATAACGCCCTCCTTTTTGCCGTCGTTATAGTAATCGCCAACTTTGTATAGCCCAGAGGTTGAAGTTGTCGCAGAAGTTGTCAAGGTTGGGGTTATGCTCTGCTTCACAAGCGCGACATTCACCACCTCGGTTTTACCCTCGGCAAGTGTAACCTTTTGAGTTTTAGAAACATATCCGCTCTTAGAGATTGTTACGCTATGCTCACCCACAAGCACATTATTAAGCGAGAGTGGAGTTTGACCGACCGACTTACCATTAAGCGTAACATCGGCCATAATTGGTGTTCCGTCAATCATCAGGGAGCCATAGAGCGGTGTCGGTGCAGGCAGAGTAAAGCTCTGCTGCGGATTGGCTGAAGTTATCTGCGTTGAGAGCACGCCACTTTTGTGACCCGCCTTGCGAGCCTCAAAGATGTAGGTGCCCGAGTTGAGTGTTCCGCTCCAACGCCCTACACCCTTTTTCTGCTCATTGACCCAAATCTCCGCATTATCGGGAGCAGTAATGGTCACAGTAGCCGCATCGGCAGTAAGAGTTATGCTCTTAACCACCTTCTGGCCCTCAACCCTAAAGTTTCCACTCTGCGAATGGTAGCCCGCAGCGGTTACGGTGTAGGCGTAAGTACCATTTTCAAGCAATACGCGCATAGCACCATCTTGAAGCGAGTAGTGCTTGTTGTCAATAATTACTACAGCACTCTGCGGCTCAACCGAAAAGACTACAAACTGTGGCTTAGAAGCCGCGGTATTGACATTTTGACGGAACGATATAGAGCCACTATTGACAACTATCTTCTGCTCGTTGCTTATGCCGCCATAGACAACCTTGAGAGTATGCTCGCCCACAAGCATATCCTTAATAATCAAGCTGTTGGAGTTATCCGTACGACCCTTAAATACATTGTCAATATAGACATCAGCCTCAGCAACATTGCTGTTAACGACAATAGAGTAAAGTTGATTAAGGTAGGCTTCAAGGTAGTACTCTTTGTTTGGCTCAAGGTTAAGGCAGACCTCGTTGGAGTCGCCAAATTCGTTGTGATGAAAATAGAAGCGAGTGTCCGGCTTAGCCGTCATCTCGATAATCAGGCCCGTGTCGTACTGAGCGGTCTGGCACTTCATAACAGCGTTATTTGTGGCCACCTTGACCTCAATGCCGTTAATCTCCTCGACGGTCATACGGTTGATTTTAATCTTCAAGCGGGCGCAAGGGCGCTTGGAGTAGTCCAACCCTATCGGGTCAATATTTACACCCGTGAGTGCGTCGGTCTGCACAGGGCGGAACTTCGAGGCGTCTATGATGATGCTCTTCTCGGCCTGAGCAAAAGCAACACAAGACAACAGGACAAGAGCAAGGAGTGTAAAAAGGCGTTTCATAAAGAAAAATGAATTGTTTATGCAAATTTAACACAAACAATTCATTTCTCAAAATAAATGGTCTATTTATCAGCCCTTTACCACTGCATATTTTTCTGTAAGCAATTCCACCACGGCGTTAGTCGCTTTAGGGAAAACTTTACGCAAGTCTATTTCATCGGTAGTGGTAAGTATAGATTTGAGGTTACGCATAAAGGTATCTTTTATCTCGGTAGCCAAATTAACCTTAACAATACCATTTGCTACAGCCTCGCGCACCATATCGTGCGGAATACCCGAGCTGCCGTGCAACACCAGAGCCACATCGGTTGCGGCGTGTATCTGCTTTAGGCGCTCAATATCGAGTTTAGGAGCCTGCTTATAAAAACCGTGAGCCGAGCCGATAGAGATAGCAAGCGCATCAACGCCTGTCTGCTCAACAAAGAGTTTAGCCTGCTCAGGGGTAGTAAAGCCACCGCCCTGCTCCTGACCCAACTTAGCCACATAGCCCAACTCCGCCTCAACATTTACACCATAAGGTGCAGCAAGCTCAACAACGCGACGGGTGGTCTGAACATTTACATCGAAACTCTCCTCGCTGGCGTCAATCATAACCGAGTCAAAGCCGGCATCAAGGCATCGCTCAACCAGCTCCACACTACCGCCGTGGTCGAGGTGTATCCACCCCTGCACACCATAGTCTGCAATAGCCCGGCGAGCCATAGCCACTGATTGGTGAAGGCCCATATAGTCGATACTTGAGCGGGTAAGTTGCAGCAACACGGGCGACGAGGTTGCCTGAGCAGCACGCATAACACCCTGAAGGGTCTCTAAATTATAAAAGTTGGTTGCCAAAACAGCACACTTGCGCTGCTGACACTCTTTGAGCAGTTGTTTTACATTCATTTTTTATCTTTTAAGAAAATGTGTTCAAGCAAAAGTATGATGATAATACCCATTACAAAACCATTACCCACAATTGGGCGCAACAGCGACGGTATAGTAGCCAAAGCCGACTGCGGAGCAAAGGAGAGTATAAGGGTAAACATTATCGGAATGGCAAGCACAAGGCCATCCTTGAAGGAGCGCACGGCAGAGGTACCCTCAATCAAATGCAGACCAGCTGCCACCTGTGTAGCCATAAGGTAGAGCAGCACCACACCCATAACAGGTTGCGGAATAGTGAGCAGCAGAGCAACAACATCGGGGAAGAATGCCAACAAAATCATAAACGCAGCTGCCGGCAAAACTGTATAACGGGAAGCGCAACCTGTAGAGGCTACAACACCCGGAGAGAGGGAGTAATCAACGGGGCCCAACACACCCATAGCACCACTGACAACATTCATTACGCCCTGCACAATCATACCTCGCTTTTGGCGTTGCTCCATATCGCCAGCACCCACAAACTCGCCTAACGACTGCACCGAGCCTACCTGATTGATAAATAGGGCCACATAGCAAAATATGAAGGCTATAATCACACCCGCATCAATCTCTACGCCATCGACAAAGAGTTGTGGAGCGACGCTATCGCTCACAAGTTGCTCGGGCATACCCACCACGGCATAGTAAAACAGCGAGCCCAAAATCATAGCCGCAATAACCACCATAGACTTCCATACGCCACGCAACAGATTATTTGCCACAGCCATAGATACAACCAACACAAGGGCAAAAATCATCGCTAACATCTGGTGTTCCTGCTCGGCAAAGACCATACCCACGATAGGTTTTACCATAGTGAAGGATATCAACACAACTATAGCCACCACAATGCGGGGAGTAAACAGAGACTGCACACGCTTCATCAACCCAAAGGCAGCAAGCAGAGCAATAAGCACTCCACCAACGGCCATAGATGGGTAGATAGATTGCACGCCAGATCCTTGCGTAGCGGCAGCCAAAACACCCATAAGCAGCACAGCCGCAGGGCCGGCAATGAGTGGCATACGATGACCCCATAGGGTGTTAACAATCATTGTCACACCCATAATGGCAAAGAGCTTTTGGGTAAAGAAGAGCATCTGCCCCTCAGGTGCTACAAATGTACTTGTAAGCACTACAGGGATGCAAATCATCAACCACTGCAACCCGTATAGAAACATCGCCCCAAAAGAGGGGCGATCGTTTAATGAATATCTAAATTCCATACTATTTACACATCTCCTTAATAAGCTTCTGCGCCAAGACAGGGTTGTCGGTAGTGATATAATCTACACCCTGCTCAATAACCCAACGCAACTTATCCTCGTCGTCAACAGTCCACACATTTACCTTCAGACCACGCTTGTGGCAAGACTTAATCCAGTGTGGCTTCTTCTTGAGCACATCGTACTTGTAATCAATACCGGAGATACCCATACCCAAAACATAAGCAGGGTCATAGTCGCCATTAAGGTAAGCAATAGGGGTATCCTGTGGAGCCAAACGCTTCAACTCAAAGCA
>JAFNYE010000114.1 GCA_017383345.1 Alistipes sp.
CAGGGCAAGCAGAGCCACTGCGACCAATAATTTATTGCTATTTTTCATCTGTATAGTCGTTATAAAGTTTTACAAGTTCCTCGGCACTCATTCCTATGCTCTTCATTCGGGCAAAGAGCGAGGGCAGCTGCTCGGTGATAAATCGTTCACGGGCAATCTCTGCTGCGCGAGCCTTAGCGCCATAGGCAACAAAGTAACCTATGCCTCGGCGGTTGTATATCAACCCCTCGTCAGTCAGGCGCTCGTATGTTCGCATAACTGTGTTGGGGTTAACCACCAGCGTTGCTCCGAGTTCGCGAACGGAGGGTATGCGCTCATCTTCAGCCCACTCGGTCGATGCTATACGGCTGAGTATCAGCTCGTAAATCTGCATCCATATTGGTTGTGAATTGTCGAAATTCATAGGCGTCGTTCACGAAGTTTAAAGAAAGAAACAATGTAAAGACCAGCTACTATTGCACCATTGAAGGCAAGGTGTACCCACCAAGGAATTTGGGTCTGCAGATCCCAGCGATAGACAAGGCCGTCGGTCTCATAGATGTTTGACATATAGACAGCATTGTCGTTTGGCAGCAGTGAGAAGTACTTACCATATCCGTAGCTGAGGAAGATATTTATCTGCTCAAAGAGTGAGGTTATACCGATGACAACAATAAAAAATGCTATCACGAAGTACGAATAACCCCTCTTTGCGCCCCAACAGGCGACTACCATAAACGCTGAGTGCAGAAGTGTCATTGCGCATAGGGTAGGGAGCAACTGCTGCGCGGAAATATCAAGCAGAAATACTGGTACTACAACACCTAAAACAAAGGAGTTGAGCAGTATAAATGTAAATCGCTCAATGGTTGCCACCGGCAGTGTGAGGTCAATAATATCATTCTTGCAGTTAAGGCCACCCATAGATGTGGTGGTAATGTAAGAGAGCATACCCACAAGGGCTGCAATGTTTACAACCTGCTTAGTATTGAGCAGATCTTCGCCAATCATACCCGAATGTTCCATAATCACAAATAGGACCCTTATGCCCAGAAGAATGAGTATCGCTATTTTGTAACTTCGGCCATACTCCGCATAGTGCTTTGAGGCGAAAGTCTTGAAACGAGAAAAATTAAAACACTTCATAACTAACCCAACTTTTGTGCAATTGTGGCACACACCTTATCGGAGGCCTTTATTGCTGCGTTAAACATCAGTTCAAGGTCAAAGCGACCCTCTTCATCTTCATCGGCTGCCCAGATGCCGATATGACCCGCCACGCTCTGCTGGCTGTAGAGAGCCTCACGACCCGCTACAATACCAAAGCCGAAGCAACTCTGAAGCTCTGCCACGCTCTGATTTATCAGCACCTTACCAGCCTCAAGGATAACCACGCGGTCAACCAAATTTTCAATATCGTGCGCCTGATGGGTAGAGATGAGGATTGTCTTGCTCTGATCGGCATAAGATGCCAAAATAGAGCGCAATGCAGCTTTAGCGGTAATATCAAGACCATTTGTCGGCTCGTCAAGCAGTAGCAAATCGACATTACAAGCTAACGCAAAGGCCAAGTAGGCCTTCTTGCGCTGACCCATAGAGAGGTTGTTGAACCTCTCCGAGCAGTCAACCTCCAGAACATTGCAGTAGTGGTCAAACTGCTCACGACTGAAGGCGGGATAGAGAGGCGCTGTGTGGCGCACAAAACTCTCAACAGTGACCTTTGGAAGAGTAAACTCCTCGGGTACAACCATTAGGCGGCTGTATAACTCTGCTCCACGAGTTATGGCCCTGCCCTTAAAATAGATTACCCCCTGCTGTGGAGTCAGTAACGATGAGAGTAGCTTGATAAGCGTACTCTTGCCCACACCGTTACGACCCAGCAGACCGATAATCTCACCCGCAGGCAGATTGAGTGACAGCTTGTCAAACAAACCTCCCCTACGCGGATAGTTAAAAGATAGCTCATTAACCTGAATCATAATTTTAAGGTTTTAATTGTGTTTGTTTAGTGTATTAGTGCATTAATACACTGCAAAGGTAACGACAATTTTTAGTTTTGCAAACATTTTCACGATTTTTTTCTTAATTTTGTAAAAAATACCAAACTATGAGACGATTACCTATATTTATTTTGGCTGCAACTTTGATATGTAGCACGGCTATAGCCGATGATTTGAAGCTTCGCGAGGACAACATCGACCAGATTGTAAAGGCAATGACCCTTGAGGAGAAGGCGCACCTTGTTGTAGGTGCAGATATGAAGAAAATTGCTGCCGGAGGCGAGGTTGGCGACACCGACCAGATTGTTCCCGGTGCGGCTGGTATTACATATCCTATCAAGCGACTCGGCATTCCTTCAATCGTTATGGCCGACGGCCCTGCGGGATTGCGCATTGCCCCAAAGCGCAAAGATGACCCTAACACCTACTACTGCACAGGTTTCCCTGTAGGCACACACCTTGCAGCAACCTGGAACGACGAGATTATCTACCGCGTAGGTCGCGCAATGGGCGAGGAGGTTAAGGAGTATGGCGTTGATATTC
This sequence comes from Alistipes sp., assembly GCA_017383345.1. GTDB lineage: Bacteria > Bacteroidota > Bacteroidia > Bacteroidales > Rikenellaceae > Alistipes. Next base: position 2,523 of record JAFNYE010000114.1, read on the forward strand.
TGCTTGCTCCCGGCATAAACATTATGCGCAACCCTCTCTGCGGTCGCAACTTTGAGTACTACTCCGAGGATCCGCTCTTAGCAGGTCGCACCGCGGCTGCAATTATCAACGGTGCGCAGAGCAATGGCATTGGTACTTCGCTCAAGCACTTCTGCGCCAACAATCAGGAGATTAACCGCTTGGGCAACGACTCGCGCGTGTCGCTCAGAGCGCTGCGCGAGATATATTTGCGCAACTTCGAGATAGCAGTACGCCTCTCGCAGCCGTGGAC
>JAFNYE010000115.1 GCA_017383345.1 Alistipes sp.
CTTGTTATTTTCAGAAGAATTTATTGATGGTTTATTGACTACACAAAAAGACGATGCAAGTTGTTATGCGATACTTGCCTTAATTTATTCACATTTAAATTTTAATCAGGAGTTTCACAAGGATCATCTGCACCCAATCAGTTACTTTGAAAAATTAGAACAAGGCAAAATGTCTGATGAGGAATTTGAGTTCTATAAAGACCCGTTGAATTGTAACTCTATTTTGAATCTTCAACTTCTCAACGGTTCATTGAACCAGTCTAAACTTGACACGCCTCTTATAGATTGGGTAAAAGACAAGAATATTGACTTGGAAAATCAACTTATTCCAATAAGTGTAAGCTTGGAGATAAAAGACTTTAGGGCATTTATTGATGAACGTAAGAAATTATTAAAGAATAAGATCCTATCTATAGTTGGCTCTGATTCGTTTGAGAAACACTCATAAATCAATGTAGGTATACAAAAAGCAGGAGATTATCCTGCTTTTTTTGCCCATCTCGCAACCTATGCCACAAAGTGGCGCAACTGCGACATACCTTTGCATCAGATAAAAATCCAAAGGTATGAGAAATTCATTTGCAAGCCGCGAGAGGGCGGCAATCAACGCACAAAAAAAGCCACAACAAGTAGCCAAATTAGAGGGGGCACTCTCAGAGTCTAACCTACCCACACCAAAAACAATTCTTGACGCAGTCGAAACTGTGGTGGAGTATGCCGTCAATAGCGAACTGTCGGAGACATTTTTTGAGGTTGCAGGAACACATCTTGACTACATTGCAGCGCGTTTGGGCATCACGCCCGATGAGGCTCTTATGTTGTCAGTCGCCGTCAATGTGGGGGCTAATTGCCGACTGACATTGAGGGAGTTGGCAGAGTTCTTTGACTGCTCGCGAGTAAAGGTATTAAAGTATGCGAAGCATTTGGACTCGCTTGTGGAGCGCAAATATATGCGCATAGCCCAGCAAGGCGATGCCGACTTGGCATACGTGCTTAAGTATCAGGTAGAAGAGGCCATAAAAAAAGATGAGCCATACCATTTTACACCCATCTCAAACCTCAACGACGAACAGCTCTTCGAGGAGATTCATAAACTCATTAAATGCCGCAGATACCACCTTCTGGACTTCAATAATTTTATGGACGAGGTTGAGCAGCTACTCGATGCCAACAGCAAGTTACAGTTCCCACGCGAGCTAAAGACCTTATCACTAAGGCAGAGCGAGAAGGCGCTCCTAATCTGTGCGTGCGATATGCTGGTAAACAAGGGCGATGAGATCATCTCCAACGACGACTACGAGAATCTGTTTGACTCTCGCTCAATGTTCATTCGCCTGCGCAAGAGCCTATCGAACGAGACAAGCGCGCTCATAAAACAAGGGTTACTCAAATGGGCAAGCGACGAGCATCTTGTTATAGATGATATGTTTATGCTAACCAATAAGGTCCGCACAGAGATGTTGAGCAGCGTGGGCATCACCGAGTTAAAGACTGAGACGGTCAAAAACCGCGACCTCGTATATCCCGCGACAATAACTGCAAAGGAACTATTTTTCAACCCTTCGGAGGAGCATCAAATATCTCGTTTGGTGTCACTCCTGCAACCCGATGCGTTCAACAATATTTGCTCACGCCTTGACAAGCAAGGTATGCGCAAGGGCTTTGCGTGCCTTTTCTATGGAATGCCGGGAACAGGCAAGACCGAGACCGTGTTGCAACTCGCCCGCAAAACGGGGCGTGCGCTAATGCAGGTCAATATCTCGGAGATTAGGGACAAGTGGGTTGGCGAGACCGAGAAGAACATCAAGGGTATATTCGAGCGTTACCGCTCCCTGCTCAAGAGTGAGCCTATTGCGCCCATTTTGTTCTTCAATGAGGCTGATGCTATCTTCACCAAACGCTCACAGAACTCAGAGCGTTCGGTGGACAAGATGGAGAATGCTATGCAGAACATTATTCTGCAGGAGATAGAGTCGCTGGAGGGCATATTGATTGCTACAACTAACCTCACGAGCAACCTCGACAAAGCTTTCGAGCGCCGCTTTATCTACAAAATTGAGTTCAATGCACCTTCGCTTGAAGCCAAGCAGTCTATTTGGTTGTCGATGATACCATCATTGGGCGAGAGCAATGCCTCAACACTCGCCTCGGCCTACAATTTCAGTGGTGGTCAAATCGAGAACATCGCCCGTAAACACACTATCGAGCACATTCTCTCTGGAGAGGAGCCCACAATGGCGGCCATTCGCAAGTTGTGCGATGACGAGTGCTTATGCGAAGTCAAACCACGCCGAGCCGTTGGGTTTTAGTTTTGTTCATAAATAATATACACAACTATGTATCAAGATGTAACAGATTTGGGACTGGCAACTCTATCAGTCCCAAATAAACGTGTTAGCGGTTGCATAACACCCACAATGTATTGTGTTAAAGTAATGTTTACCGACGAGGACAACAATCTATTTCCCAAACCATTGGAGTGCCGCGAGGAGATACTATTACCCATCGCAGCCAATGAATTGAAGGGCAAATTGAGCGAGTGGTGGGACACATACTTGGATAGCGGCACGCCATACCCGATGTGTTTTATCGTTCAGGAGATACCGCTATTTTCGGCAATTAGACCCAATGCACATATTCGCGAGTGGATATATAAGGGGAATTGCTTATTGAGCGAGTCACTGTGCTGTCATAATTATGGCGCGGAGAAGTTTATGGGACGCCCAGCCGAACTAATCCGATTCAAAGAAGGCGACTTGGTAAATATAGTTTATGATGATTGCCTCTCTGCGGGCATTGTCGTATCCTCACCACCGACCGACACAGAGGTTATGCAACGCTTTGAGAAGTTCAGCAAGAATTTTTCTCCTACTTTGCACGAATCTGCAGACTGGGAAGCCTATCGACCCTTTGACTCCGACTATTCTGCCGACTGCTATCGAGTATTGGTCGCCCATAGCGACAACAACCTCTCGCTGGAAAGCGTCCCCGCCTCTCGCGTAATAAAACTCCAACTACACCATCATCTCCCCAACGAATTAGCCAACCTATTATGTTGCGCCTTTCGAACGAACGAAAAATAAATATTCCAATAGTAAATGTACCTTTGTTAAGATTAATAACCAATACTTCATATAAAGTGTGTAGCTACAAATACTCGACTAAAGGTTAAACAGATGAATTTACTCTCTCCCCAACCATCAATTTCAACTAGCAAGAATAGTGGTAAAACTTGCTAATTGAAATTGATGGTCGGGGAGGGGCGTATAGTCTATCTTAGCTTATCATACCTTCATCATACGCTTCTTGAAA
>JAFNYE010000116.1 GCA_017383345.1 Alistipes sp.
GTAAACCTCGTTATTTCATCTATTATCAAGCGTCGTATTATGGGTATTGAGTACGGTGTTGCAATGATCTCTGAGGGTGTGTTCCACTCACTCTCTGACGAGGAAATTGCAAAATCAGGCGTACACTTCTCTTATGACGACCACGGCCACCCAGAGCTCGGTAAGGTTTCTAAGGCTCACATCTTCAACGAGATGCTCGAGAAGAAGCTCAAGGAGCTTGATTTGAAGGTTAAGTCTCGTCCGGTAGAGATTGGTTACGAGGTTCGTTGCCAGACTCCTATCGCTTACGACCTGGTTTACTGCTCACAGCTCGGTATGGGTGTTTACAAGCTCTTCAGCGAGGGTAAGACCGGTTGTATGGTTTACATCAGCCAGGATGGTTATGTATCTCCACTCTACTTGAAGGATCTCCAGAACGCAGAGGGTAAGATTCCACCACGCTTGGTTGACATCAACTCTGACAAAATTCAGCAGGTTATCAACAATGTAATGCACTACATCACTCCTGCTGACTACGAGGCTGCTAAGCAGTATGTAGAGAACCCTGAGGCATTTGACTTCAACAAGATTTTGGAGTGGTAGTAAATACCGTTCAAATAAAAAAGACTCTCGATTGTGTCGAGAGTCTTTTTTTGTGAATTCCGATTAACCGAAGTCTTTTTCTCACGCTCATTTTAGCATTCGCGTTTGCACTCCGTTCATTCCTAGCACTAATTTGTCGTCAAAAGTGCGTAGTTGCGTTGCATCGCGCAAAAAAGTATCGGCGGATAGTACCTGATAGTACAGCCGCCGATAATTTTTAAGGGATGTGACGCGAATGCGTGGTTTTCACGGCAAACAATTTGTTGTCAAAAGGCAGTAGTAGCAACGCTGCGATTAAGCCGAAGGCAATAGCGGTAGCCACCGAAGGTGCAAAGGGCGAAGGTTGAAAATGGGAGCTTGCTCACATAGTTTCAACCTCGCACTTTGGGGTGCTATGCACCGCGACCGATATTGCTGAGGCGCAACAGTGAAGGGTCATCGCAGATGAGCCAACGCTCGGCTATAAAAACAGCGAAGGGTAGTACTTGGCGTACGACCCTTTGCTGGTTTTAGAGTTAGCGGAAGCTAATGCTGCCTTTTCACGATAAATTACACATGGCGAAGTATCTCATCCAGTCCATCGAAATGGCACTTATAATCCTCAAGCGAGCGATTGATAATCTCCTGAGCCTCTTCACGGCCATAGATATCGACGATTTCAACCTTCTTCTTAGAGGTGTCACTATCCGGCATATCCTTATATGTCAAGAAGTAGTGCTTAAGGCGGTTAACCACTCCCTTAGGGAGCTCCGAGATATCGTTATAGCTGCTATAGGTTACATCGTGGCGCAACACAGCGATAATCTTATCGTCAGCTTCGTTACCGTCAAGCATACGGAAGCCACCAATAGGTCTTACCTCGACAATAATATCGCCGTGAACGATATCGCGCTCTGTAAGCACGCAGATATCGAGCGGGTCTCCATCGCCGACAATATCTTCGCGACCACATTGTTGCATACAATACTGAGCAACTGTATCGCCACAGAAACTCTGCGGAACAAAGCCATAGAGAGCAGGCACAACATTTGAGTATTTCTGCGGACGGTCAATCTTAAGATATCCGCTCACTTTATCAAGTTCATATTTTACAGTATCGGTAGGCACCATCTCAATAAAAGCGGTGATTACATCTGGAGCGCCATCGCCCACCTCAATACCGTGCCACGGATGTGACTTGTAACGCAGACCCATAAGTCGCGCAATAGGATCGTTGATTTTATTTCCCATATTCGAAAAATTTTACACTCTACAAAGTTAACAACTTTTAACAAGATTTCAAAATTAGCGACCAAATATATCTAAAAAGTTGCCACAATGCGCACCGATATACATTTTGACTTATAATCGTTGACTGAAGCACCATTGTCAAAGTCAAGATACCAAGCAGAATAATATTTGTTTTTACCCGTTTTATCCAACACCTTATTAGACTCCGTTGACGACCAATATTTTCCACTCAGGCGATTAATTGGCAATGAGTTATTTATTGCTTGGCGTGCCTGATAGATTATTTGCAACTCCTTAATTGACGGCACAAACCAGCCCTCACCCTGCTCGATGCACCAATTAAAGATAGGATAACCTGAACAATCTTTAGTCTTGCGCCTAATGGTAACCATATTCTTAGCGCCATCGTTTTTACTCTTCACACCTTCGTAAACAAAGCCGTATGAACTCCAATACATTGAGTTCATTGGTTCGCTTATGCCAACAATCATACCGTGATGACCGCCCGCACTAACCAAAAAGACTATACCGTCTTTTTCACCATCATTATAGTAGTCGCCGACTTTATATGGAGCGGTCGTTTTGTCACGCGCAAGAGTTGTCTTTGGTCGTGGAGTCGAACCAAAGAGCGAAAGTGCGCGGAGATAATTACCATTACACTTTGGTTGCTCGTAGAATTTACCCTCCATCGAGATTGTATAAACTGCCGGATAACTCTTTGCAACCATTTTACCACCTTCGGTCGATGTCCAATACACTTTATCAAGTTCTGGAGCACCGTTCGCTTGAAGAGTTGCATTAACCGACTCAAAGACAGACTTATCGAGAGCAAGAAGTCTAAGCTCCTCCACAGCAGGGAGATACCAACCTTCGCCCAAATCAGCACACCACTTAAAAGCAGGATAATCGTTTATCCAATCGGCGCTATGCGATGCCAACGCCATATTTTTTGTTCCGTCTGTGAAGTTTGATGCATTAAGACTCTTTTTGCAAATTTCATCGTTCCACGACCACGCCTTATATGACTGCGCAAGCGATATAATCTTTCCGCTCTTGCCACCGTCCCACGCCTCAATGACAACACCCTGCTTAACACCATCGTTATAGAGATCGCCGACCTTATATGGTGCCGATGTGAGCGGAAGTGTTGTAGTTGCCTTCTCTTGCTCGCTCTTAACATCATCATCAAATGCAGCAACCGCACGCACTATATAATCCGCCCACTTGGATGTGTAGTATGTGCTATACGACTTCATATTGGCATTATTGGCAGCATAATCGCCATTTTTGAACTTGTGATTTTTCTCGGTTGATGACCAATATCTAATGTCATCTCCCCTATTAGCAAGACCCTTCGCACCCTTTGACACAAGAGTACTATTGACAGCATTGCGGACATTATCCGCAAAGAGCAGCTTGCTCAACTCACCCATAGAAGGCAGATACCATCCCTCGCCAAAATCTGCGCACCACTTGAATGCAGGATATTTTGTCTGCCAGGAGTCAATAGACTGCACCACCTTCATATTTGCAACTCCGTCGTTTGGATTATCAGCACCAATAAAACGATAAGACTCGTCACCATATACAGCCCAATACATACTTTGCTGCTTCATACTGACAATTTTGCCACTCTTTCCGTCTGCTGCGACATCAAACACCACACCCTCTTTTGCGCCATCGTTATAGTAATCGCCAACTTTATATGGGGCAGAGGTTAAACTCTGCTCTGGTGCGCATATATTAACAACAGCTACGGCGCAGAGAGAATATTCGTAACCCTTACTATGTGAATTGACCTTGCCATCAGATGCAGAGAGTGTGTAAGCCAATATATTACCCCCACGATCAACCGTTTCATTTGATGACCAATACTCCTTATTGTGCAAAATAGGATAAACACTCTTTCCGGCTTGATAGATTACCTTAAGTTCATCAATAGAAGGAATATACCACCCAGCCCCCAGATTTTGACACCATTTATGAGCTGGA
>JAFNYE010000117.1 GCA_017383345.1 Alistipes sp.
AATTGTGCTTGCACCTTCAGCAGTAGAGCCCATCTGGGTTGAGAACATAAGGTTGAACTGGCGTACATCGGTCCAGTTGCGAGTACCTGAGATAGGGCATACTACCTCGCAGTCGATAATAATCTGCTTGAGCTCCTCAAGGTTGTTCTTGTCCAAAGCCTCAACAAAGCGAGCGTGAATAGCGTCGCGCTTAGCAGCGATATCGAGCACGCGTGGAGATGTTGCGCGATACTGAGCCTCGTCAAAGGCGTCACCAAAGCGCTTGCGAGCCTTGTCGCACTCCTTCTGAATCTTCTCGTCCTGCTTTGCCATCCACTCCTCGATAAGCACATCGGCACGATAACGCTTCTTAGAGTCTTTGTTGTCGATAAGAGGGTCGTTGAAGGCTGCAACATGGCCTGATGCCTCCCAAGTCTTTGGGTGCATAAAGATTGCAGCATCAATACCTACGATGTTCTCGTGGAGCTTAACCATTGAGTCCCACCAGTAGCGCTTGATGTTGTTTTTCAACTCAACGCCGTTCTGACCGTAGTCATATACAGCGCCAAGACCGTCATAAATCTCGCTTGAAGGGAATATAAAACCATACTCCTTGCAGTGTGCGATAAGCTTCTTAAAGAGTTCTTCCTGTGTCATAATTTTGTATCTTTTTTGTTGTATATTCTTCTAAAACGCAAAGATACAAAAAAAAGAGATACCGAAGGTATATAGTGCGCATTTTTTGATTTACGCCCCTCGGTTAGAGTAGTTTGTGGGCCTTAAATGAGTATGTGCCCGATGTGGTGATGATAATATGGTCGAGCAGAGTTATGTCAAACAGTTCTGCTGCCTGACGAAGCTGTGCTGTCATATCTATATCGGCACGACTCGGCTCAGGCTTGCCCGATGGGTGGTTGTGGGCTATGATTATGCGCGTAGCAAGCAGCTCAACAGCACGCTTGAGAATGAGTTTGCGATCGACAATGGTCGCCTGTACTCCACCCTGGCTGATTTTCATCTTGTCAATTATGCGTGAGGAGTTGTTTAGAAATACAGCCCAGCACTCCTCGTGTTGCAGCGAGGCAAAGAGCGGCTTGAAGAAGTTGACCGCATCTTTGTCGCTCAAAATATAGTTGAAGTTGTCCGCCTCGGCACGACTTATACGCTTACCAAGCTCTGCAGCTGCTGCAATCTTTGCCGCTTTGGCCATACCCATACCCTCAACCATCCTCAGGCGCGAAATGTCGGCATTGGCAATTTCGGTCATAGTGATTGTGTTGACTATACGGCAACCAAGCTCCGCATTATCAACCATAATGCCAATCAACTGCTCATCGCTAAGAGCACCGGCACCATAGAGGGTAATCTTCTCGTAGAGGCTCTTCATTGTTATAAAATTTCCGATACCACAAATGTGCTGCCACCGATGTAGAGCATATCCTCTGGCTCAAGCAATCCCTTTGCATACTCCACGGCACTCTTTACATCCTCGCGATACTCAAAGTTGAGTCCTAACTCGTGAGCCACAGAGCCAATCTGCTCGCTCTGTGCTGCGCGTCGAGCCTGTGCGCTTGTGAAGATGTAGTGTGCGTCTGTTGGCAGCAATCTAAGCATAGCCTTTATATCCTTGTCGGAGCAGAAACCCATTACGCAGTAGAGTTTGTTGTGATTGGTTGTTGCAATCTGTTGTGCAACCTGTGCCAAGCCGTGAGCATTGTGGGCGGTGTCGCAGACGATATAAGGTGATGTAGAGAGTACCTGCCAGCGACCGCTGAAACCTGTGGTCTCAACCGTATCTTTTAGTCCCTCTACAAAGGCGCGGCGGCTGATTGTCAGCGGCGTGTTCTCGTGCAGGTAGTCGGCTATGGTGCAGACTGTTGCGAGGTTTTGGCGCTGATACTGACCTAAGAGCGGTATGCGCAGAGTGTATTGCTGATGGTCGCGTGTGCGGATCATATCGAAGCGCTGATACTCGCCCTCACTCTGCTGAAGGTTGCACTCAAACTGCTCGCCCGAATAGATCACTTCGCTGCGACGATCGGCTGCAATGTCCTCAATTACAAGGTTGTAGGCGCTATTCTTCTCGCCCACGATAACGGGGATAGACTTTTTGATGATGCCGGCCTTTTCGCGTGCAATCTTTGGAAGGGAATCGCCCAATAGGTCGGTATGCTCAAGACCGATGTTGGTAATAACGCTCACCTGTGGGATGACGATATTTGTGGCGTCGAGTCTGCCACCTAAGCCACACTCGATAACAGCCACCTCCACATCGCTCTGGGCAAAGTAATCAAATGCAAGAGCGGTGGTCATCTCGAAAAATGAGAGCTCGCACTCCTCCATATCTTTGCGATATTTGCCCACAAAGTTGACCACCTTCTGCTTTGAAATCATCTCTCCATTCACGCGAATACGCTCGCGGAAATCGTTGAGGTGTGGCGAAGTGTATAGACCTACCTGATAGCCCGCCTGCTGAAGCACCGACGCAAGCATATTCGATACCGAACCCTTGCCGTTGGTACCTGCAATATGGATAACAAAGTAGTTGCGCTGGGGGTTGCCCAACTTACGGCAAAACTCGGTTATGCGCTCTAAGCCAGGTTTGTATGCAGAGGTGCCAACCTGCTGAAATGAGGGCAGGGCGTTGAATAGATAATCTAAAGTCTCGGTATAATTCATAGTAGTGTAATTAATCTAAGTAAAATCGTCGTTTTGATAAAATCGCTACGGTGTAGAGCAGGCAGAGCAGGGCAATGTAGAGCGATAGTCGGCCAATATAGTCGCCATAGCGGGTGTAGAAAGTCTGCTCGTTGTTAGCCTTAATTGTGGCACTGAGTATTCCCTTCTTATCCCAGCCTAAGCTCTCGATTACATCGCCACGCGAGTTGATGAAACCCGAAATGCCTGTGTTGGCGCTGCGAACGACATCGCGACGGTGCTCTATTGCTCTGAGTCGGCAGAAGGCAAAGAGGTATCTGTAACCAGGGGTATCTTTCCACCAGCCGTCGTTCGATACCACTCCGAAAATTTGCGCACCCTCGCGCACAAAACCGCCCATATAGTGGCCATAGAGCGCCTCATAGCATATTGCAGGCGCTATTTTTATATTGTTGTGGGTAAATGGCACGGTCTTGTCGCCTATGCCCAACTGACCCGCTGTACCACCCAAATCAACGCCAAATAGGCCACCTTCACGAAACCAGGCAGGAAGGGTCTCTACGCCAACTACCAACTTGCCCTTGTGGTGTACGGGTATGTCTATAGGGTTGTTGGCTGTAAGAGCTATTGAGGAGTTGAATATGTCATAATATATGCCATCGCGTGTGCGGCGGTTGGTGTCGCTCTTGCGTACCTTGCCATAAGGGACAATGCTCTCGCTGCCCGTGATAACCATAGCCTCGCTCTTTTCGAGCTTCAGGTGCGATATTATAAGCTGAACAATGCGTGTGGCAGCAATAAATCGTTCGTTCACACTCTCGGCCAAAGCGGTCTCCGGCATAAGGATAAAGTCGCTCTGCAATGGTGAACTCTTGAGTTGGTTGAGCAGGCTGAGCTGTTGATCCAAAGTGTTGCCGTCAAATTTGGTGTAGCAATCCACATTCGGCTGAATTACAGCCACATCAACACTCTTGCGCTCGGTGTATTGCTCTTTGGTTGGCGCATTTTGGCTGAACAAAATGAGCGAAACGATAATAGGGCATACCACCTTGCATAAAGCCAATGCCCATTTGCCCTTGCTGCGCGAGATAAGAGCCTCGTAAATAAGGATGTTGCTAACCAATACCCACAATGAGCCGCCTAAAGTTCCCGTATATTCATACCACTGTACAGCCCAAGTGTCAAATGCAAATCCGTTGCCCAAAGTGAGCCACGGAAATGATAATGCAGGGGCGTTGAGGTAGATATATTCGCAACCTATCCACGCAGTTACAAAGAGTATGTAGGCAATGCCTTTAGGCATACGCTTGGAGACAATGTGGTAAAGCATAAGTGGAATAATAGCCCACCACCAACCAATTATTGTGGCCGCTATGGTGCCTATTGCGGCAGCATTCCACACCCACCACACGGTTGAAAGATGCCACGCCACCAATATCAGTGACGCCCAAAGTGCAAATTTGGCGCAACCTTTGACCGAGCCGTCAAAGCTGCTGCTCAACATAAATATAGGGACAAACGCCAATAATAGAGTCAGTCCACTTATCTGCCACCAGCCGCAACCCAACAATATAATCGCAGCCACCGATAGGGCAATTCTCTTCTTATTATTAATATAAGTAGTATTCATAACGAACAAAGGTAGCGTAATTTTTTTCAAAAAGCAAATTTGTCGTGAAAAGGCGGCATTAGCTTCCTTCCTATGTTCTTGGCCTGATGGTCACATACAAGGAGTATGCTCCCACCAAGCCAAAAACAAGAGCGTTGCGAACTTAGTAGGGAATTTAAGGAGTTTAGGGAATTTAATGAGTTTAGGGATATGACATAACATCACTAATTCCCCTAATTTCTCTAACTTCACTCTACTGCGTCAGCTTAGCCAATGGCCAACAGCCTTCTACTGCGTCAGCCTCGCACCCTCTCTATTTGCGCAACCGTACAAAAAAATCCAATCTCTGTTTTGAATTCTAAATTATAATCACTACCTTTGCGGCGATTAATCCAATGTGGGTTAGTGTAACTAATTTATTAACAATAAAATTTTTATAGCAAATGGCTGTTAAAATTCGTTTGGCACGACATGGTAAGAAGGCTTACGCTTTCTATCACATTGTTGTTGCAGATAGCAGAGCGCCACGTGATGGTAAATTTATCGAGAAATTGGGTACTTACAACCCTAACACGAATCCTGCTACAATCGACTTGAACTTCGAGCAAGCTCTGAGTTGGTTAATGAAAGGCGCACAACCTACCGATACTGCTCGCGCGATTCTTTCGTACAAGGGCGT
>JAFNYE010000118.1 GCA_017383345.1 Alistipes sp.
AACATATTGTCCTTCAACTCTGTGCGAACAGCGATTGCTGCGCGAGCCTCATTTTTTTTGAGCTCAGCGTCAATAAGGCTCTTGATATTTTTGATGTTATCCTCCGCAGAACTATTGTTGAGGCCTGTCTGAAAGTTTAATAGTACAAACGGCCAGACGCGTGAGGTGTTAAGGGTCTGATCCAAATCGCGACCGTCGGCAAGAGTCGTTGCAAACTTGTCGCCAGCGTGAACAGCAGCGTGAACGAACTTGTCGTTGTAGGCTGTATCCTCAAACATCTCGTGGAAAGCGGCAATCATATAAGGGCAGTAGCCGCACCAAGTACCTGTAAACTGGGTAAAGAATACGCGACGCTTGAAGTTGAGTTTTTCAGGCTGTGGATCAACCGGACGAGCAGGGATTTCTGTTGCAACAGCGCTGATGGTTACAGGCGTCTGGCGAGTGTTGGAGGTTTTGTATGATACCCAGAAACTCTTAGTTCCCGCCTCTGTGGCTGTGAATGAAGGCAACACAAACTTATTACCCTCGGCATCCTCGGCAACCACATTGTCCAATGTAACCTGAGAGTCGTTTGATGCGTCGTAAATCTTAACCTTAGCCATCTCCTCAGCACTAAGTATAGCGCCGTCGTAACGGATGATAAAGGCTGCATAGTTTTTGGCAACCTGAATGAGGTTGGTAGAGAGCGAAACGCTCAGACCCTTCTCATTCTTTGTTGTCAAATCCATATCGATTATAGCCTGGACATCAATTACATCGCTGCGATGAACATCGTACTTGATGTAGAATTGGTAGATGCCTGTTGTGTAAGTTGAGAAGCTCATAGTCTCATAAGCCTCATCGGTAGCGTTGTTGTAGAGGGTAGATTGCGCGGTTACATCCTCGCCATTATAAAAAGCGCGGAAGGTTGCAGTATCCTCGCCATTTGCAAGAATAGTCTTTGCTGATACCTCAACGACAAAGCCTGTGGTATTCTCCACATCTGTACCCTCATCAGAGCCTTGACCTTGAAGACAAGAGGTTGCGGTAAAGGTTGCAAGGAGCGCAACCAAAGCTAATGATAGTTTTCTCATAGTATTAGAATGATGAAGTTATAGCGATATTAATTCCGTTATACTCCGGCGAGTAGCGACATACGCCACCAGAGCAGATATAGCCTGCGCGGTTGCGACCATAACTGAGCTGTATGCGTGTGCGCTTGATGGTGTAGCTGCCACCGATAGAGTAGTAGTTCTTCTTTGTGCCCAAAGTGCCACGACCGAGGTTGTACATATCGCTCACAAAGATGCTCCACTTTGGTGCCATATTGAACTCAGCCAAGCCTGCTACCCAGTCGCCCTCGTGCTGACCCGAAAGCAGATACTGAGCCTCTACGCGAAGCGATTTTTTGCGGTCAAACTTGTACTGCACATCGGCAACGAAGATGTTTGAAACATAAGTTGTGTGGTGGTAGCCGTGATATGGGTTCCACTCCTGCATTGAGAAGAGAATTGTTGTCTTGAGCTTCTTTGACCACTGACGGGTAACATCGAAATTGATATCCTGCCACAAACGCTCGTGCTTGCCGCTCTTGGATTGCTCGGAGCGCAAGGTGTAGTAGGTCGAGTAGTTGAAGTGGAAGTTCCAGTAACGATAACGGTTGCTCTTGCTGCGATAGGTGTAGTAGAAGTCGGCCTGACCACCTACCTCGCCGTTGATATTTACCTGATATGGGTTGAGGTTGGCAAGCATATAGGTGTATTGACGGGTCATAGCGGGCAGATAGTTGATTGTATTGCCCGTGCCGTTGCCATCCATTGCCGCCTTTGTCTCCATATAACTGAGCGCACGCACCGAGCCTGTGAAACTGAATGCGCCTGCGGCATATCCAACCTCGCCATAGCCGGCCCAACCCTTATAATTGTTCTGATAGTAATCCTTGCCCTTGCCGACATATTCTGCACGCAGAGTAAAGCCTGCGATGTCAAAATTGAGGCGGGCGGAGTAGAGGTTGAGCATATTTGGGGCTGTTATGTCGGTAACCTTTGCGTAGCGGTTGACATAGCTACCCTCCACAAAGAGTGCGCCCTTGCTCATACCGAACATATCGCCCAAAGAGAGGCTCAGGTCGGCACCACCTGTCCAAGCGGTTTGGTAGTTGGTGTATAGGCGTGGGCGACCGTAAATCGCCTTAACAGCAAAATAGTTACCCAGGTTATATGTGGCACGCAGACCGAGCAAAGAGTTGTTGAAGCCAAGCTGGCGATCCTCAAAGCTGCGGAAAATAATGCCGTTACCAAACTGCTCGTACATATTGCCGACAGTTATGGAGTAGCTCTTATCCTGCCAGCCCGCGTAAATCATCGGTAGCAGCACCTTGAACTGCTTGCCATATCCGCCAATCTCATAGCCCTGTAATGCCGGCAGATATGTCTCAACCTGAACACCCGCAGCAAAGCGGTCAACGGCATAATCGACCTTGATATAGTCGTTTGAGCCGAAGTGTGTGTCGGGTGCAGGGGTTTTAAGAGCCTTGTCGTTGAAATAGACAATGTTGTTGGACTCAATACTACCCGATATTGTGCCGCCCTTCTGGCCGAGGCTTATCTGTGCGAAAGACTGGGCTGAAATAAGCGCGAGAGCAATGAATGTTAAAATTCTCTTCATAATTGTTTGAGTATAATGGGGGCTGACTCAAAGCCAGCCCCATTATGGAGAAATTATTTGCGACCGAAGCGCTTCTCTGCAAGCTCAAGAGAACGAGCCTTGAACTGCTCAGATGAGATGACTCTGTAATCTACCACCTTGTTTGGCTGCATACCCTCAACTACAGGCATTGCAGTGTGGCTCTTGTAGATCTTAGCAGGCTTGTAGTCGTAGATAGACTTAAGCTCGCCACTCTCGGTAGGTACAACGGTTGACTTAGCCTCCTTGAGAGCCTTAGCCGCAGCAGTTGCAGCAGCCGAGCCGTTACGGGTAAGAACGATTGGAGCTATAATGCGGCTATAGAACTGATACTGACCTCTGTAGTCGCGTGCAATCTGAGGATAGAAGTCCTCGGTGCGAGTCTGCTCCTGTTTCTGGTCGTCAGTATAGCTATAAGTGTAATCCTTGATAGGGTTGATGGTGATAGTGTTCTTATCAGCCGAAACCTCCACAGGGAAGTGACCGTTAACCATCTTAGGCATATAAGGGAGCGAAACGTGCTCACTTGCAGCAAGAAACTGATATACATTCTTATACCACTGAGCCATTGGCGAGAAGTACTGAGTGTTGAACGGTGCGGTCACAGTTCCGTCAGTAGCAATCTCCAAGTACCACTTTGGACCGAAGTCGAAGATTGGTGACTCATAGTTGAAAGCCGAGTATGTTTGAGCATCTGCGATGAATAGCTCGTATGCTGATGCGTACTTTGATGGAATAACTCCGTCGCCCCTATCCTGCTTTGAGTGCTCAGGAATGTCGCAAGTAATCTTGTCTGAGTCAAACTCTAACTCGAAGCCCTGGCAGAGAATACGGTTTTGGTTGCGATTGTTGGCGTTAAACTCATCAACAAAACCTTTGAACTGCTCGTAAACAGCGTCAACCTCCTCCTTAGTCTTGAGGCTTGAACCCTCGAAGAAGAGCTGATATACATGCTCAGGCAGAGTCTCCTCGTAGCCGATATCGCCAATAATAACCTTGCTTGAGATAGGCTTGTCAATGGTTACGATATAGTTGTTGTCATTGTACTCTTTGCCGGTGTTGTTATTTGCGCAATCATCGCTGTGACGGTGGTTCTCGTCTTCAGGAGTTTCGCAGAAGTGATAGTGAGAGTAGCGGATAGTTGTTGTTGCGGTCCACTCGCCCTTAAGCTCCTCAAAGAGTGAAGACTCTACGCGTGGTGCTGGCTCCTCCTTTGGTGAACGATGAGCAGCAATAGCAGAACCCCAAGTACCCTCGTCGTTCATAACGCTGATACCGCAGATGTTGTTTGCATCAGGGCGTGAGTAGAATACAATGGTATAACCGTCTGGACTGTTGATGGCCGCAACCTCCTCATCTGTCATTCGAGCACCATACTGATCAATAATCATACTTGCAGCCTCCTGCTCGGTGTAGCCTGCCTTGATATACTGGTTTTGCATTGACGCCCAATCGCGCTCGTAGTTGGCAATATACTTGGCTGCAATTGCATTGCCGCTGGTACACTTGAGGTTAAACCATACCTCGTTGCTCTCGGTCTTGCCTGTTGGCGACTCTACGCCTTTAACCTCAGCTGTAGGAGCAGGCTTGGTTGGTTTTGGAAGGGTGAAGGTCTCCTTAATCATACTCTGACGGCTACCCATCTCGTCACCCAATGCAACAACAAAGAGCGTGTAGGTCTTGCCTTGCTGCATAACATAGTCCTCCTCCAAGCGGATGGTTGTCTTGCCGTTATATGAGCCCGCTATACCTAAAGCGTATGCGTGGTATGATGTCATATACCACTGAAGGTGCTCCGATTTGTTATTCAGAAGTGCAAGCAGATCCATTTGGGTACTGTTATCCAATAGACCTACACAGAAAACTGGAATTTCATCCGTTGGAGTGATGGTAATAGTACCGCCCATTGGGGTCAGGTTCTTGGTGATGGTTGGTTTTGCACTCATACGAGAAGGCTTCTTTGACACAACCTCCTCCTTGCGGAAATAACCATACCAATACTGATCCTGATTCTTGAATGAGCCGGTCTGGGCAAAATCTTTCAGGAAGTTGTCTGTGTCGTAGAGTGGAACATAGTAGCCCGGACCCCAACCCCAGTGATCCTCGTTTGAGTATGCATACTCACCAATCATCAGGTACATAGGCTGACCAGGTACGATAGGCTCGTAGAGTGTAGTTGCGCCCTCAGGGCTGTTGCCTATACTATTCTCCTCATTGAATACCCAAGTAGTGTCATCTCTGATGATAAGCTCCGAATAGTATGTGTCGTGCTGATTGAGCATCTCCATATCGGTGAAGCCCTTCTCCAACTGGTTAGAGTAGTAGAGCGGGAACATAGAAAGACCCCATTTCAACACATTACCCTTCTGCACCTTGCTGTCAGGGAAGTTGAAGTGAGCAGATACAGACATATAATCGATGTCGTAGAATGTAAGCTCCTCGCTAAACATTCCGGTCTTGAAGCTAACCTTTGCAACCTGCTCGTAAATCTCGTCCTCAACGGTAGCACCTGCAAAATGAACGGTGTAGTCTGTACCTGGAGCAAGACCCTCAATGTCGATATAGTTGTCGCCATCGACACAGTCACCCTGTGTGCCTGCTGCGTAGATAAGGTCGGCTGCAATATCGGCATTTGGATCGGTCTCAACGCTGTATGACCAAATCTGAATGTTCTCGGTTGTCAGCTTAATCTGGGCAGTGGTAGTACCAGCCTCAACAAGCTCGGCAACCATAGAAACGGTTAGCTCTACCGGTGGTTCCGGCTCCGGCTCCGGCTTTGGTGTAGGGTCTGGCTCATTGACTACAGAATCGTTGCCACAAGCCACCATCATCGCAACAGTTGCAAAGAGTGCTACTCGCGACAAAAAGTAAGTGAATTTTTTCATAAAAATGCGGTTAGATATTTAATAAATTTATTTATTACAAAATCGGGCACAAGATACGAAAAAAATTCACTTACAGAGAATAAATTTACAAAAAAAATATTCTGACACATCATTTCGTTATTAACGATTTGATAGTCAGAATATTAATTTGCCCTTTTAGCCCTTTTTATTGCACTATTAATTGCGCTACAATATCTATGCCTGCCTCTTTATTTATGGCACGAACAAGCGCATCGCGACGCATCATTAGTTCGTTGCGCATAATGGCC
The DNA here is from genome assembly GCA_017383345.1 of Alistipes sp. Lineage (GTDB taxonomy): Bacteria > Bacteroidota > Bacteroidia > Bacteroidales > Rikenellaceae > Alistipes. The sequence goes on from JAFNYE010000118.1 coordinate 5,819, forward strand.
GAAGTGATATGAACAAAAAGCACACCGCGCACAAGGCGTACTTGGCGGGTCTGCTCGGCTACAACAGGGCCGACAACTCTGCGCCAAATATCGGGTAGAGAGCCCTCGGCAATCTTTGCGGCGATATTGGGGCTTTTGAAGAGTTGTTCCATCAGTTCCCCCACAGTTTTCGGTGTTGTTCTTTTCATATCAGCTTGGACAATTTTACTCTAAAACCTTGCCGTAGGTTACATCAAAAAGTTTATAGTTTATGTTGCTGTTTTCAAGTAAGCGGGACATACGCTCGTGGCTGCAATCGGTTATTACAATCTGCCCGAATTTCTCGCTGGCAACAATCTGTATAAGACGCGAAACACGGCTCTCGTCAAGCTTGTCGAAAACATCGTCAAGCAGTAGCATCGGGGTCTTGCCCGTCTGCTCGTTAATTATTTGATACTGAGCAAGTTTTAACGCCACGATAAACGACTTTTGTTGTCCCTGAGAGCCATATTTTCTAAGGGGTACACCGCCGATTGTAAAGAGCATTTCGTCACGATGAACGCCTACTGTTGTAAAGCCTAAAACCGTATCTTTTGCCCTTGCCTGAGCAAGCTGTTCGGTGAGTGAATTTTCGGCCAGGTCGGAGCGATACTCCAACTCCACCTGCTCTCGGTCGTTGCATAGCAATTTGTAGTAATCAGCCACGATTGGTTGCAGGCGCTGGGCCATCTCTTTGCGACGCTCATATATCGGTTTTGCTGCTGCGGCAAGCTGCATATCGTAAATCTGCAACATCTGCTCATCAGCGCCAAACTTGAGGTATTTGTTACGCTCGGCCAATGTGGCATTGTAGCGTATCATTGCAGCCAGATAGTCACGGTCAAATTGCGAAATGAAGGAGTTGAGATACTTTCGGCGCTCTTCGGCAGAGTCACTGATAAGCACCGTGTCGGCAGGGGAGACAATGACTATAGGGATGAAACCTATATGGTCGGAAAAACGCTCGTAGGCCTTCCCGTTGCGCTTTATCGTTTTATGGCTTCCGCGTGCGTAGCTGCAGACTATCAACTCATTGCGACCCGCTTCGTTTTCGTATGCACCCTCAACCAAAAACGAACTTTGGCCGTGCATAACGCATTGGGGGTCGCTCATACCAAATGCCGACTTACACATTGACAGGTAGTGTATAGCGTCAACAATGTTGGTTTTGCAGGTGCCATTGTCACCTACAAAGCAGTTGATGCCGCGCTCAAAGGCAATGGTCTGCTGCTCTAAGTTCTTAAAATTGATAAGCGATAGTCTCTTTAGGTACATAACTGACACTTTTTCCGACTCAAAGTTACTAATTTCTGCCGAACATTCTATATTTTTCAAAAAAAAGTGTGCAAATTGTAATTTATTGATTAAAAAATCTTATTTTTGCAGTTTGAAGGCAAAAAATTACGCTGAGAACAAAAATATTAACAATAAAAGTACAAAAACATTATGGCAAAATTTGAAAATCCACAGGATGCTGCTGTTGCTGAGGCTGTGAGCAAAACCGAGCAGTTCTTCCAGCAGAATGGCAAGAAGGTTGTTATCGCTCTTGCTGCAATCGTTATCGTAGCTGTTGGCGGCTACCTTTACAAGAGTTTGGTTATCGATGCAAACGCCCAGAAGGCTTCAGTTCTTATGCTTGAGGCTCAGGAGCGCTTTGGTGTTGAGACTCCTGACTTCGCTTTGGCTTTGAATGGCGACGAGAATGGTGCCGGTTTCCTCGATGTAGTTGAGCAGTATGGTTCAACCGCTGCCGGTAACATCGCAAAGCACTATGCCGGTATCTGCTACCTCCGTCTTGGCGATCTTGAGAATGCAGAGAAGTACCTCTCTTCTTACAAGGCTGTAAACGAGCTTGCTGCTGAGGTGGTAAATGCTCAGAACCTCGGTCTGCGTGGCGATATCGCTGTAGAGCAGGGTAACTACGCTGCAGCTGTAGCTCTCTACAAGAAGGCTGTTGCTGCTTCTCAGAATATCTATACCGCTCCGCTCTACCTCTACAAGCAGACTCTTGCTTGTGCCGCACTTGGCGATAAGGCTGGCGCTCAGGCTTGTCTTGACGCTCTTCAGGCTGACTACGCTATGAGCAGCGAGGCTCGTGAGGCTGAGAAGGTTCTCGGTTCATTCTAAGCTCCGTTTTTAATCTAAAGAGAGCTGAGAGGTGCGCTTTTCAGCTCTCTTTTTTATAATCACACTCCCTATGATTTCATCATCTGAGATACGCGTTGGTATTGTTGCCGAGCAAGGCCTTGATATCTGGTCAACACTAACCTGCCTTAAGCAGAGCGGTTGCCTTGAAGAGAATATTGTGGTCAAATATGTGCCATCGTTCCAACTCGCTCTCGGCGCACTCTTCTTTGCCGAGTACACCGATGTGGATTGCACTATCGTTATCGGCCGCAATTATAACGCCGAGATAGCATCGGCTCTAATTAATCTGCAATTGCAGTGGAATATGCCTATCGATTACGCTGTCAATCCGGTCGTTGATTGTCAGGCGGTAATTAAGATGGTGCAACTGCAAAGCACTATGGCTCAAGAGGCTCCTACTGACAGAAAAAATCAACTCAGTTAGCCCTATAGTTAACAAAATCGCCCGAGACTGACGCAATCTCAAATATTATTGCTATCTTTGGACAAATTAGACCCTTGTAAATATGAAAAAGATTCTTGTTGTTGGTGCCGGCGGACAGATTGGTTCGGAGTTGGTGCCTTATTTGCGTTCTGTTTATGGTGCGCACAATGTTGTGGCTACCGATGTGCGTGAGTGTAAAAATCTCGCTGAGGATGGTCCTTTTGAGGTGCTTGATGCTCTCAATCCGACAAATATGGCCTCGGTCGTGGCTCGTCATAACATCGACACAATCTTTAACCTCGTGGCGCTGCTTTCTGCCGTAGGAGAGCGTAATCCACAAATGGCGTGGGGAGTAAATATGGGCGCCCTGCTCAATGCTCTTGAGGTGGCCCGTCAGCACCATTGTGCAGTCTTTACCCCTTCATCTATCGGTGCATTTGGCCCAACATCGCCAAAGGATGGCACTCCGCAGGATACTATTATGCAGCCAACAACAATCTACGGTATCTGTAAGGTTACGGGCGAGCTTTTGAGTAACTATTACACCCAAAAGTATGGCATCGATACCCGTTCACTCCGCTTCCCGGGCATTATTTCCAACAAAACGCTGCCTGGCGGTGGTACTACCGACTACGCTGTAGAGATATTCTACGAGGCTATCCGTACAGGCAAATATACCTGCGCTGTTCCGAGCGATGTATATATGGATATGATCTATATGCCAGATGCCCTGCGAGCTATCGTTGAACTTATGGAGGCCGACCCTGCAAAGCTCATCCACCGCAATAGCTTCAATGTGGCTTCTATGAGCTTTACCCCTGAGATTATCGCTGCCCAGATTAAGAAGCATATCCCTGAGTTTACTATGGACTACGATATCGACCCCGTTAAGGATCAAATCTCTCGTAGCTGGCCTAACTATCTCGACGACACCTGCGCTCGCGAAGAGTGGGGCTGGAAACCTAAGTGGGATCTGGAGCTGACCGTGGCTGATATGTTGGAGGCGATTAGATATAAGCTCTCCCATTAAAAAAAGCCGTTTAAGAAGGTAATTTCTGCGTTACGCTTTTTTGTTGCGAAAGGGAAATACAAAAGTATGTCCCTTCCGCCCAAAAAAACCAAGCCTTGAAATTCCACTTCTTAAACGACTTTTTTGTGCAATAAGGTAACTGATACCCTCATTGTACGGCAAATTCTGCGTTACGCTTTTTTGTCGCGAAAGGGAAACACAGGAGTATGTCCCTTCCGCCCCAAGAAACCAAGCCTTGGCTCATCTGCGATGACCCTTCACTGCTTCGCCTCAACAATATCGGTCGCAGTGCTATGCACTTACAAAGCGCAAGTTTGAAAATCAGTGAGCAAGCTCCCATTTTCAACCTTTGCACTTTG
>JAFNYE010000119.1 GCA_017383345.1 Alistipes sp.
CGTTGTTAAGTCTACAACAACCGTTAATGGTGAGGCTGTAACTGCAGAGCAGATTGCAGAGCGTAGCTTCCTCGTAGGTCGTGACCAGATGGTAGCTGATGGCACACTTGAGGTATCATCATTCGTAATTGCTGAGGGCGGCGTAGTGCTTGAGTAATAATGAAAAACTGTTTGCGACTAACCATCGCAAACAGTTTTGTTTTTAGGTTTTAGAGCTTATATTAGGGAGGGGTTGGCTTTGGTGCTAACCCCTTTGTTGTTCTACAAATCCAGTAAGAATAGCAGTAGCGGAAGATAATCCTTAAGCTCGAGTTTGAGAATCTTCATTGTGCGCGAAAGACGATTGTCAACGGCCTTGACGGTAATGCCTAATCGCTGGGCTATCTCCTTGTAGCTCAGGCGTTCTATGCGACTTAGGATAAATGTCTCGCGCAGATTTTCGGGCAGCCTTTGAAGAGCCTGTTCAAGTAGTTCAGTAAGCTCTACAGACATATAAAGATCGGGGTTTTCAAATTGCTCGCGCAGCGAATTCTCAATCTGCTTATGAACCCTTGAAAGGACAGTGTTGTGCTTGATATTATTGAGTGCCTTATTGCGGACAATGCGCAGCAGTAGGGCATTGATAGACTTGCCCGGGATGATGGTCTGCTTATTGTCCCACAGCCACATCATCGTGTCCTGCACAATATTCTGCGCCTCATCAATATCGACATAACGAGTAGCATATGCCACAAGCCCCTTGTAGCTGCTTGTGTAGATGGTATCAAAGTCAAAATATGTATCGTCCATAAAGCAATCAGAGTTGGCTGTGTCGTTATGTAACTCGTTGTTCTGCATATTGCAAATATAGTCTATTTTTTACTAATAACAAAACGAAAAGGCATAATATGGGCAACAAAAATCACCTAAAATGGTGAAAAAAGTTTTATGTTGAAATTGAAGTAGGAATAATAGTTATTAAGTTGTATATAAATTAGTAGGGAATGTAATATAGGTATGCAAACAGATACTTTAACTGAGATAACCGAGGCTATGCTTGTCGATTTTATCGATGGCAAGCTCGCCCCTGAGCAGATGGCTCAGGTTGAGCAGTGGTACGATGAGTCGGAGGAGAATCGCCGTAGCCTCGAGCAGTTGTACTATGTGGTCAAGCTACACGATATGACCGCAGCAGTCAAGGATATTGACCCCGCAGCATCGCTGGCCGCATTTAAGCAGCGTATTGCCAAGCGCGATAGCGAGCAGAAGGCAAATGTAACAAAGAAACTGACAACAAAGGTGCTCCGATATAGTGCAGCGATAGTTGCCTGTATGATTATCGTGGGCTCATTCTTTATGTTTAGAGACAGGGGAGAGATGTGTGAGATTTTTGCTGACGCAGGCCAGCAAAAGGTCATCGTTCTGCCCGACAAATCTACCGTAGAGCTTAAGGCTAACTCGAGTATCGCCTTTAACTCTAACTTTACCAAGAAGCGTGAGGTAAAACTCGATGGTGAGGCGGTGTTTAATGTTGTCAAGATGGAGGGCGTGCCATTTACCGTTACGGCAAAGGGTGCTGAGATTATTGTCAAGGGTACCAAGTTCCACTTTAAGGCATACTCTGATAGCCCAAATATCGAGGCGGTGCTTATTCAGGGTGCCATCGACTTCTCGACCCATAGTCACAATGTAGCCCTTAAGCCTAATCAGAAGGTTGTTTACGACAAGGGTAGCCGCCGTGTGAATATTATCGAGGTGGATGCAGAGCTTGAGGTCTTTGGCAAGCGATTCTTCGATGCTGAGCCTTTAGGTACAGTTGTCAACGCCCTTGAGCAGGTATATGATTGTCGCATCTCATTTACTGATGCCCGTATGGAGAACATCAAGTTTACGGGAACTATTGACCGCAGTAATCTGCTGGATCACACCCTTAAGATTGTGACCTTGACAACAGGTACATCGTTCCGCAGAGATGGTGATGCAATAATTATCGACAGATAAACACTAACCACTATAAATTAAATGCTTATGAGACAAAATCTACTTAAACAGGGTTTGCGACTTGTTGTCGTATGCCTAATGTTAAGCATCTCGATTTGTCAGGTCAGCGCGCAGAGTACTGCCAAGATTGACGCATCGGGTGCTAAGACATTAAAGCAGCTTATTGAGAAGATTGAGGCAAGTAGCAGCTACCGCTTTTCGTGGTCAGGCAATTTGCCAAATGACATCTCAATCTCGGTTCCGACTGGCGCTCAGAGTGTTGAGAGCCTGCTCAGTGCCGCACTTTCTGGCAAGAGTGTGACTTATGTTATCAGCCAGAATGACATCGTGCTTCTGCCGTCAAAGAAGGAGACTCAGGCTGTTACAGCTGCAACAGCGCAGCAGAACAAGGAGAGAGTGCTCTCTGGTCGTATTATTGACGACATTACCGGCGAGCCTGTAATTGGTGCATCAGTGTGGGTTAAGAATACCACTATCGGTACCTCTGCAGATATCGATGGTAAGTTTAGCCTCAAGTGCGACAATGCCCTTGCTGTAGTTGTTGTTTCGTTCATCGGTTATCAGGATGTAGAGATGGCCGTGCGCGATGTAACTACAGATATGACTATCCGTATGCAGCAAGCTGCAACCCAGGTTGAGGATGTGGTTGTTGTGGGTTACGGTACACAGAAGAAGGCCAGTGTTATCGGAGCTATCTCGTCTGTAGCAATTGGCAATCTGCGTGCTCCGGTGGCAAAGCTCTCCGGTAATATTGCAGGTCAGCTGGCAGGTGTTGTATCTGTACAGCGCTCAGGTGAACCGGGTGCCGGTTCTACCTTCTGGATTCGTGGTATCTCGACCTTCGGTGATACAAAGACTCCACTTATTTTGGTTGATGGTGTTGAGCGTGATATGGATATTGTAAATGTAGACGATATTAAGGAGATGAGTATCCTTAAGGATGCGTCTGCAACAGCTATCTATGGTGTGCGTGGTGCAAACGGTGTTGTTATGATTACAACTCGCAGCGGTGACGCAGGTAAACCAAAGGTTTCACTCTCTATCGAGGGTGGTCTTGTCCAGCCTACAAAGGTGCCTGAGATGATTAATGGTGTTCAGTATGCTGAGATGTACAACGAGGCCTCTGGTAGTATGATCTACTCCCCAGAGACTATCGAGAAGATTGCATCAGGCGTTGACCCATACCTCTATCCGAATGTAAATTGGATTGACACTCTCTACAAGAACTACTCTTGGAATGAGAAGGTTAATGTAAGCGTTAGCGGTGGTGGTGATATTGCTAAGTATTACATCTCTGGCGCATTTTATAACGAGGATGGTCTGTTCCAGGTGGATAATATGAAGAACTATGACACATCTGTATACTATCGTCGTTATAACTTCCGCTCAAATGTAGATGTACAGGTATTTAAGCATACAAAGCTCAACTTTAACCTCGGAACATCATTCGAACGCAAGAACGAGCCGGGTGGCGATACCAGCAGCATCTGGTCTTATGCACTCAATACTATTCCGATTGCATATCCACTCTACTACCCAGATGGAACTCTCGCAGGTCCTGCAGATAACGATGGCGCTAACCCATATGTGCTTCTGACTCAGAAGGGTTATCGTGAGAAGTTCTGGAATACAGCAACCTCTACCGTTAACCTCAATCAGGACTTCGGTAGCTGGATTACCCCAGGCCTTACTGCAAACCTTAAGTTTGCATTCGATGCGATGAACTACCAGCACGTAGCTCGTACTAAGACCCCTCCACAGTATATGGCTTCAGGTCGTGATGATGAGGGTAACCTTATCATGACCCCAACTGTTGTAGGAGAGGAGAGCCTTAGCCTGAGCAAGAGCAGCAATAGTCGTCGTACAGTATATATGGAGGCATCTATCAATTACTCTCGTACATTTGGTAAGCACTCAGTAGGTGCGTTGTTCCTCTATCAGCACTCTCAAAAGAACTTTGTTAACTCATCAGAGACCGATCCTGATAAGTTTTTGCCATACCGTAATCAGGGTATCGCTGGTCGTGTAACTTACGACTATGCAAACCGTTACTTTGTTGAGGGTAACTTCGGTTACAACGGCTCTGAGAACTTCTCTCCAGGTAACCGTTTCGGTTTCTTCCCATCAGTGGCTCTTGGTTGGGCTATGTCAAACGAGGAGTGGTTTGAGCCTGCTAAGGAGGTTATCGACCTGCTCAAGTTCAAGGCATCTTACGGTCTTGTTGGTAACGACCAGATTGGTGGTGGCCGCCGTTTCATCTATCTCGAGACTATCGAGAGCGGTTATGACTACTACTTCGGTTCTTCTAACACCAAGTATACAGGTATTCGC
>JAFNYE010000007.1 GCA_017383345.1 Alistipes sp.
AAGAAAAGTTTTCTCATTGTTGTAATAAATTAGTTAAAAATAATCTTCATTTTCTGGTTTTTGCTCCGTTTCAGGTGCAAATATACCCCCCCCCTTGAATTTTTCCAAATTTTTCGGCTATTTTTTACCTTTACTCTCCAAATTCAAGTATGTCGCCCGGTTGACACTTCAACACTTTGCATATAGCCTCAAGTGTGGAAAATCTAATGGCGCGACCTTTGCCTGTTTTGAGTATTGATAAGTTGGCTTGCGTGATGCCAATCTTTTCTGCAAGTTCTGTAAGCGTAATGTGCTTCTTTGCCATTAACGCTGATAATTTTATGTTTATTGCCATAATTATCAAAATATTATTTCAAGATACAAATATAATATATATTTGCATAATTTCAAACTGCTGGCTATTTATTTGTCATTTTTTGACTTTTATACGAAAATTTACTACATTTGCACTATGGAAAATAAAACAATATACCGTTATCAGGTAGCTACTCAAAATGTGGATTTTACGCTTCGTGCTACTATTGACTCATTGGGTAACTATGTATTGAACACAGCTGGCATAGATGCTCAGGGTAAAGGTTTTGGAGTTGATGCACTTGCTCCTAAAAATCTTACCTGGATACTCTCCAAGCTTGTTCTTGAGGTGGACTCCCGTCCTGAGCAGTTTGCAGATTTTGATCTTACCACTTGGGTAAATCAGAATTCACGATTGGTGTCAACCCGTAACTTTACACTCTCCGACTTGGATGGTAATATCTTTTGCCGTGCCCTTTCGCAGTGGTGTATGCTCGATTTTGTTAAGCGTGTCCCTGTTTCGTTGGAACTTATCAACGATGCTTATACTCCCTATATTTGTCCAGAACCGTCACCGTGTGAGCCTCCTTTAAGACTGCGCGGCTTTGAGGCTGATGTGGTAGCGCAGCATAAGGTTGTGTATAGCGACATAGACTTTAATAGCCATATGAACACAATGCGTTATATCGCACTTATGGTTGATATGCTCGACCTGGAACTTATTAAGTCCAATCGTCCTTTCCGTCTGGATGTTCACTTTATGAACGAGTGTTTGTATGGACAAATGCTGTCGGTAGGTATGAAAAGCGTTGATAATCAGACTTTGTTTGAGATTGCTCGTGAGGATGGAACGGTAGCTTGTAGGGCTGCGTTTACCTGGCGATAATTGAGCCTATTATCATATTAAATGTTATGAAAATTGTCATACTCGGCCCTGCACACCCATATCGTGGTGGTTTGGCGTCAATTATGGAGACTATGGCGCGAGAGTATATCTCGCGTGGTGACGAGGTTAAGATTTACACCTTCTCACTACAATATCCGTCACTGCTATTTCCGGGTAAGAGTCAGATAGTTGATACCCCAGCTCCAGCAGATTTGCATATAGAGCGAATTGTAAATACCTGTAACCCAATAAATTGGATAGTTGTAGGCAATCGTATTCGCAGAGAGGCTCCCGATATGGTACTGATGAAGTACTGGACTCCATTTATGGCACCTTGCTTTGGTACCATTGCCCGAATTGCCCGTCGTAACGGAGTTACAAAGGTGGTTTGTCAGATAGACAATGTAGAGCCGCACGAGCACCATATTATTGATCGTCCGTTCAATCGCTATTACTTGGGTGCTGTTGACGGCTTTGTTTATATGTCTGAGCAGGTACATCGTGAACTTGCACAATATACTACCGCTCCGTCACTATTCTCTCCTCACCCAATGTTCTCCAACTTTGGAGAGAGGGTAGAGCGCAGTGAGGCGTGTCAAAAATTAGGACTTGATCCAAATTGTGACTATCTGCTATTTTTTGGACTTATCCGTGAATACAAAGGTCTTGATATACTTCTCCAAGCGTGGAATAATATCAAACGTGAAGGACTCAAGCTGATTGTCGCAGGCGAATTTTATGAGGATAAAGGCAAATATGACGAGTTGTTCGAGCCGTTGGGCGATAGCGTTATTTTGCACGATAGGTTTGTTGCCGATGCTGATGTGAAGTATTATTTTTCTGCCGTAGATGCTCTTGTGTTGCCTTACAAAACTGCCACACAGAGTGGTGTGACTCAGATTGCCTATAATTTCTTTACTCCAATGGTTGTAACCAATGTTGGAGGCCTGCCTGAGATTGTACCTCACGATGTTGTAGGCTATGTATGTCTACCAACCGTTGCGGGAGTTGAAGGCGCGGTTAAGGCTTTATATGAAAATGATAATCTCAGCCGTTTTAGACATAATATAATAGAGGTGCGTAAACGGTTTAGTTGGAGCGCGATGTGCGATAAAATTGTTGAAGTACTTAATATGCTCAAATAGAGTAGATAAAATAGTAAAGGCACTTACCGATGTAAGTGCCTTTATTGATAATGAGGTTACTCTTTTACTTGATATTTGGCAACTCAAGTCCGTAGCCCTTGCGGCGGTCATCAGCCTTAAGGTAGAGGGCAAAAAGAAGAGCCAAAACTCCTAAACCTGCAAAGATAAGCATTGGTACGGTGTAGTTATAAGCTGCGCCCTGTACGCCATTGGCAATCTGCTCAGCGACACCTGGGTTGGTCTTTTCGAGTGCCCAACCAATAAGCATTGGAGTAAAGCTGAGACCGAAGTTCTGCACCCAGAAAATAAGCGAGTATGCGCTACCGAGGAAACGCTTGTCCATAATCTTAGGAATTGAAGGCCACAAAGCAGCCGGTACTAATGAGAATGAAACGCCCAAAAGTACGATAGCTGTGTATGCAATAACCTTGCTTGGTGCTGCAGGAAGCAATAATGCGAAAGTGAGGTGGCAAACAATCATAAGAAGTGCGCCGAGAATGAGCATAGTTGCACCCTTGCCTTTCTTGTCAAGATACCAGCCGAGGAATGGGGTTACACAAGCTGCGCCAATAGGGAACCAGCGGAAAATGTCGGCTGCCATAGTTGCGGTAAGACCGAGATTGCTCTGCAACATATTTGCCGCAAACTTCTGGAATGGGAAGATTGCAGAGTAGTAGAGCACGCAAAGCATAGCTACAATCCAGAAGAGCTTGCTGCTGAAAATATGGCCTATATCTGAGAATTTGAACTCCTCCTCAGATTCTACATCCTGAGTCTCGCCCAACTGCTTGTCCAACTTGCGATCCATTACGCAGAAGAGAAGGTAGCAAAGCAAACCAATAACAAGCAATGCACAGCAGAAGGCAACAGGACGCACAACTGATGGGTTGGCGCCACCGATGCCTGCCAGGCGTGGCGAGATTGTAAAGATGATAAATACACTCACGCGAGTAAGAGCCATTTCCAGACCCATTGCAAGAGCCATCTCCTTACCCTCAAACCACTTAGCCAATGCCTTCGACGCTGTAATACCTGCCATTTCGGCTCCGCAACCGAAAATCATAAAACCAAAAGATGCGAGCTTTGCAGATGCCGGCATTTCAACCCACCAAGAGTTAAGCCAGTTCTCAAAGCCTGTACCAATAAACGCCTCGCTTACGGCATAGTACTTGATACAAGCACCCACAATCATTACTGCAGCAGAGAGTGTTCCGGTAAAACGAATGCCGGTCTTGTCAAGAATAATACCCGCCACGATGAGGAAGCCCCATACATTGAGCAGATACTCTGAGCCTGCATAGCTGCCAAAAATGTCTGATGTCCAACCACGCTGCACCTGAATCAACTCCTTGATAGGAGAGATTACATCAACGAACATATGGGCAAAGAGCATCATCATTGCAATGAGAACCATTGCGCTCCAACGAGCCCAACCGTAGTCGTTGAGTTTCTTACGAATAGTTTCTGTCATAATTTTATATTTATTAATTTGAGTAATTTCTGAGTACCTGGTACGCCTCGCTTATGCCCAACTCTCCTGCTTTGGAAATGTCAAGACAACCTTTGCGCGTATCTTTCATATATATTTGTATAAGTCCGCGGTTGTAGTAAGCCTCAGCAAACGATGGGTTTAACTCGATAGCTTTAGTGTAATCCTCAGCCGCCTCAGGAAGCATTCCTGAGAGAGCGTAGAGGTTGGCGCGGTTATAGTATGCATAGGCAAAGCCCTGATGCAACTTAATTGCTTTGTTCAAATCTGCAATAGCCTCAGAGTAGTCGTAAGTACGAGTGTGTGAGTTTTGCAGGCGTCGAGCAGGGTCGGACTCTATTGATAGGCGTTGGTAACCATTGTCAATAGACGAGATAAAATCAATCATCTCGGCGCTCGTGGTTGCTCGATTGAGGTAGAGGAACGGATTGGTAGGATTGTGTGCAATAGCTTGCGAATATGTTGTAACAGCATTGGTATATTGCTTTATCAACGACTCGCTAATGGCCAATTCAAAGAGTGTCTTCCAATCATCGTTTGAGTTCAGGCTCTTAACCTTTTCTCTAAGTTGTTGATTTATAAATATAAGGCTATCGGGAGCAATATTGCTCTCGAGTTTTGAAATCTGTATCTTATCATTATCCAGCGAGGCGATGAAGTCCTCGGCGCGCTGTGAATGGAAACGGCGAGTAGATTGCTCAATATCTATTGAGTCGCGATTACGCAGTGTGAAACGGAACATCGGCAACAGAGTCATATTGTCCGTTTTATTATTGTTGCGCGTCTTGATTTTTTCAAAGGACGACCCAGCAATCTTGCTCTCAAATGCAAGCAAACGGTTAAACTTCTGCGTCGTGTCGCCATAGATAGAGTATGTGCTATCGCTTAGGCGGGAGCGATACTCGGCAATTTTGCGCTCAGCTGTTTGTCTGTCGCGTTTAGCCCCTGTATTGTCGTGTAACAATTGACGCAGATGGCTTCGGCCCAAGTATGCGTTTGCAAAATCGGGATAAAGCTCAATGGCGCGAGTATAGTCTGCTACAGCTTGCTTTATCTCACCCAATTGAGTCTTAAGAATTGCTCTGTTGTAGTAAACAAGGATGTTGTTAGGGGAGTATTGAGCTACTTTGTCATAATCCTCCAAGGCACGATTGTAGTCACCAATGTTACTTCTAATAATAGCGCGGTTAAAGTATGTAATTGAACTTGTTGAGTCCAACTCAATAACTTTATCAAGGTCGGCAAGCGATTGTGTCGGGCGTGAAGTTTCGTTGTAAACCAATGCGCGATTGAAGTAGGATATTGGCAGGGTAGAGTCGCACTCAATAGCCTTATTGAAGTCTGCTTCAGCCTCTTCAAAACGCTTCTGGTCGAGATAGAGTGCACCGCGGCGATTGTACGATGTGGGATTTTCGCGGTTAGTGCGTACTGCGAGGTCAAAGTTCTCGTATGCTTTGAGGGTATCCTTGAGGTAGAGGTAGCACACACCGCGATTTAGATACGCATCGGCAACCTTTTTTTCGTGACGAATGAAGCTGTCAAAGTCGGTAATGGCCTCTTTGAATTGCTGATTGAGAAGGCGTGTTACTCCACGACTGAAGTATGGATTTGGTAAGTCAGGTCTAAGGTCGATGGCCTCTTCAAAATCCTTTAAGGCATCATCGTAGTTGCCGAGTCTTGAACGAGTTATGGCACGATATGTATAGGCGGTAGTAAAGACAGGGTTTTTACTTATCGCTATACTAAAGTCGGCATCTGCACCGATAAGGTCGTCAAGATTGTATTTAGCAATGCCACGCAGAAAGTAACCCTCGTATGCATCCTCATCAAATCGCAGCAATACATTCAGGGTGCGGATAGCCTCGGTAAACTCACTCTCCATCATCTGCTGTCGGCCCACCCAAAAGAAATACTCTCGATTGTATTGAGCAGATACATTCGAGTAACACAACAGCATTATGGCTGCAATAAATATTTGCAGTCTGAGTTTCATTATTCTAATTCGTAACCAAAACGACGGAGTTGACGGTCGGAGTTGCGCCAATCGTCGTTGACCTTAACAAAAAGCTGTAAAAATACCTTTTTGTCCAGGAAACGCTCTAAGTCCTGTCGAGCCTGCTGGCCAACCTTCTTTAGTTTTTCGCCTTTATGGCCAATAACAATACCCTTTTGCGAGTCGCGAGCAACATAAATTGTTGCGCTGATGCGGTCAATAGCTGCCTCCTCCTTGTAGGAGTCAATCTCTATTTCGCAGCAGTATGGTATCTCCTTCTCGTAGTTGGTCAATATCTTCTCGCGGATAATCTCCGACGCGAAGAAACGCAGGGTCTTGTCGGTAAGCGTATCCTTTGGATAGAAAGGCTCTCCTTGCGGTAGTAACGAGAGTATGCGGTCAAAAATTGCGCCTATGTTGAAACTCTCCTTTGCTGAAGCCGGTATAATTGTGGCCATAGGAAGACGCTCGTGCCAAAATGCAACAAGTTCTTCGAGCTTTTCTTGTGTAGTGAGGTCGATTTTGTTGATGATAAGTAGAACAGGTATGCCACTTAGAGCAATCTTCTCAAGAATGTCTGTATTGCGGTCTGAAGGTTGCTCAACAGTATCGGTAACATAGAGAATAACATCTGCGTCCGACACAGCACCGCGTACAAACTTCATCATCGACTCTTGAAGTTTGTAGTTAGGCTTCAGAATACCAGGTGTGTCAGAATAGACAATCTGGAAATCATCTCCATTGACGATGCCCATAATGCGATGACGAGTTGTTTGAGCCTTAGAGGTGATTATGGATAGTCGCTCACCAACCAAAGCATTCATTAGCGTACTCTTACCTACATTAGGGTTTCCTATGATATTTACAAAACCGCTTTTGTGATTGTTGTTCATCTATTTTGTCTATTGATTTATTACTTACGGAAGCCGCGCATACCACCCTTTGGCATACCCATCTTGCCACCGGCTACAACCTTCATCATCTTGCGCATATCCTCAAACTGCTTCATTAAGCGGTTTACATCAGCCATTGTTGTGCCTGATCCTTTGGCGATACGCTCGCGACGGCGTGCGTTGATAATTTCAGGGCGCTCACGCTCCTCTGGAGTCATTGAGCCAATGATGGCTTCAGTCTGCTTGAAGACATCATCGGAGATATCAATACCCTTGAGCATCTTACCCATCCCCGGGATCATAGAGGCCAAGTCTTTGAGGTTACCCATCTTCTTGATTTGGTTAATCTGGCCAATGAAATCGTTGAAGTTGAACTGATTTTTAACAATCTTCTTCTTAAGTTTGCGAGCCTCCTCTTCATCAAATTGCTCTTGAGCGCGTTCAACGAGTGAAACAACATCGCCCATACCCAAAATACGGTCTGCCATACGCTCAGGGTGGAATACCTGAAGTGTATCCATCTTCTCGCCACTTGAGATAAACTTGAGTGGCTTGTTGACAACCGAACGGATAGAGATTGCTGCACCACCACGAGTATCACCATCGAGCTTTGTAAGAACAACACCATCAAAGTCGAGGCGTTCGTTGAACTCGCGAGCCGTATTGACAGCATCCTGACCGGTCATTGAGTCAACAACAAAGAGTGTCTCCGAAGGGTTAACAGCAGCCTTGATAGCAGTAATCTCCTGCATCATCGCTTCGTCAACAGCCAAACGACCTGCTGTATCGACGATAACGGTGTTTATACCCTTTTGGCGAGCGTATGCAATAGCATTTTGCGCAATCTGAACAGGGTTTTGATTGCCCTCCTCAGTGTAAACCTCCACGCCAATCTGCTGACCTAAGATTTTGAGCTGGTCTATAGCTGCAGGACGGTAAACATCACCTGCAACAAGCAATACATGGCGACCCTTCTTTGACTTGATAAATGATGCAAGTTTGCCCGAGAATGTAGTCTTACCGGAACCCTGTAAGCCGGCAATGAGTACTACAGCAGGGTTGCCCTCCAACTTAATGTCGGTTGCATTTCCACCCATAAGGGCAGCCAACTCATCGCGCACGATTTTGGTCATCATTTGACCTGGCTTTACGGCTGTGAGTACATTCTGGCCCAAAGCCTTCTGCTTAACATCGTCGGTAAAGCTCTTGGCAACTTTGTAGTTTACATCGGCATCGATAAGTGCGCGACGAATCTCCTTTAGAGTCTCTGCAACATTAATCTCGGTAATGCGACCCTCACCTTTGAGTATTTTGAACGATCGTTCAAGTTTCTCGGTTAAATTTTCAAACATATTATTGGTAAATTCTATTAATTAGTTACAACCTTTTAATCAAAAAAATATTCGTCAATTAAGTTTACTTAATTCACGGCGCGAATATACAAATTTTTTTCTATATTTGTATCATGAAACAGATATTACTATTACTTACAGCGTTTTTTATCTCTTGTTCGGTTTCGGTGCCGCATAATGCGCCCGTTACAACTATTGCCAAAGGTGTCGATATTTTGCAACAGGATTATGAGATTTCAAAGGGTGGAGAGAGGCTCCTAACAAAACTCTTTATTTTCGATGTGACCTTGTCAAATCGTATTAGCCTGAAGGCAACAACGGCGGATGATAGCAATACTGCTATTTGTTCGTCGCACGAGCGCAATACAGCTATTGCACCAATATCAAAGCAACTTGAGATGATGCAGCTCAATAATAAGCAAATCAAAGTATTGGGCGGTGTTAATTCAGACTTTTTTCATATTAAAAGTTCTAATATGATTTGCGGTGTGATGTATCGTAACGGGGAGTGCTTGAAGGGTAGTTATGATGATCAATCAACTATCTTTGCTCTGCTGAAAAATGGAACGGCTGTTTGTGTTACATCGGCTGAGTATGAGGTTATGGATAAAAGCCTTATTTTAGAAGCTGTATCAGGGCGACAAATGCTTGTCAATGATAATGTTGCACAAAGTAGTGAAAGTAAAACTTTTCATCCAAGAACTGCTGTTGGTGTAACCAAAGATGGAAAGCGCGTTTTTATATTGGTAGCTGATGGTCGTCGTAAAGGATATTCAAACGGATTGGCTTATGCTGATATGGTTGCCATTTTTAAGAAATTGGGTGCATACGATGCTCTTAATCTTGATGGTGGCGGCAGTAGCTGTTTCTCGATTAATACAGGGCGAGGACAATTTGCTCCGTTAAATCGACCTTCAGATAAGTCTGGAGAGCGAGCTGTGCCAAACGGTATTGCCGTAATTTATCGCCGTTAGTTAGAGCAACCCCTTTTCGTATAAGGTGACGATGCGTTCCAAAAGTTGGTCATCGGTCTCGGGGTTATAGCCTGTCTTGAGGTTATTGCCAAACATCTTGGCAAGCGCCTGCCATATTCCCGCTTCAAATCCACCTCGAAACTCTTTGATAATCTCAAATGCAGTATCGTCGGTTTGACGGTCTATGAGTTTGAGTAGTACTGCGCCGTCATAAATTGTCATCTTTTTTATAACGGGAGTATATTCGCGTATCAGGCGTTTTTCTATACCTTTGATATATAGCTTTTGCTGCTTTTTAGTTGGTAGAGCAAGTAGCTCTTGTTCCATTGAAGCCATTAGAACCTTAGCCTCTTGCGCTAATGGATAAACCCTCTTTACAGCTCTAACCATACGGGCATACCGGCGCATATCGGGCTTGCGCGCATATTTGCGAACGGGGTTGAGGTGTATAACCGCTACAGAGTCGCCATTTATTACCTCCCACTCCTGATGCCAATAACCACGGTTTCTACGCCTTTGTGCATCAACGGGTAGGGCGCAGATGATAGTAAACAAAAGAAGTATGTAGAGCTTTTTTGCCATAATTTCTATTGCAAAGATAACGATTTAGAAAACAATGTAGTATCTTTGTAGAGCAAAAATGATGAAATTATGGATTTAGGACTCTCTTTTACATCAACGACTGTTGTTGATAGTGCTAATACAGCATTAGCACTCGGCTCTGGTGATATGAATGTGTTTGCAACTCCTGCGATGGTTGCTCTGATGGAAAACGCAGCAATGAATGCTGTTGCGCAACATCTTGATGAAGGGCAAACAACAGTAGGTACCCACATCTCAACATCTCATATTAAGGCATCTCCTCTTGGTGCTACTGTTTCAGCTACGGCTACTTTGATTGCAATTGAGGGTCGCAAACTTTCGTTTGAAATTATAGCTTGCGAGGGTGAAAATGTTATCGGACAGGGTAGCCACTCTCGTTTTATTGTTGACCGCGAGCGTTTCTTGTCTAAGTTGAAGTAGTTTGGATCTTTTGTGAATAACAAGCCAAATTGCTATAGTGCAATACCAATCGTAAAATAAAAAAAGAGGTCGGATGACCTCTTTTCTGTTGAGCTGCCGGGACTCGAACGTCGCGTAATAACGCGTCGTCACCGACGAGGCAACGCTGTCAAACTTAAGAAGTTTGGTGCGCGAATAGCCGAGGAGGTAACCCGCCTAAATTTCGGCAACTCAAAAGTAATGCTCGATTGGTAATCCATCGTAGATGGAACTACTATTGCAAAACAAATTTTAAGCTTTGCTTAAAAATAGATGTATTGCAATAGTAGTTATTGCATAGCAATACCAATCGTAAAATAAAAAAAAGAGGTCGGATGACCTCTTTTCTGTTGAGCTGCCGGGACTCGAACCCAGAACGACAGAACCAAAATCTGCTGTGTTACCATTACACCACAGCTCAAACAATTGCTCGTAAGCGGTTGCAAAGATATACAAATTTTTTGACCTTCCAAAATTTATGCTATCAATTATTTTACTATCTTTGTAGAAAATAACCGAACCTATGAAACGATATCTATTTTTAGTAGCCCTTTGTGCGGCCTTTTCAGTGAGCGCTAATGGTCTTATAGCTCCTTATGAAAATCCTGAGTTTTTTGAGCAAAATAGAGAACCTATGCGCTCAAGTTTTATTGTCTATCCGTCAGCCACTCAGGCTGTTGCTGGTAGCTGTTATCGTAAATCTCCGGACTATAAGTCTATTGAGGGAGATTGGAATTTTATGTGGTTTAACCACTCAACAGACCCTCGTCCAACTGATTTCTACTCGTTAAAATTTGATGATTCTGCTTGGGGTAAGATGCCGGTGCCAGGATTGTGGGAACTAAACGGTTATGGTGATCCCGTATATCTTAATATTGGCTATGCGTGGGATAATGTATTTGTTGACAATCCTCCTATTGTTCCGACTCATCGTAATCACATAGGCCTTTATCGCCGTAATATTGAGGTGCCTGCATCTTGGAGAGGTAAGCAGATATATATTCATATCGGCTCAGCTACTTCAAACCTTGCATTGTGGGTGAACGGTAAGCGAGTGGGTTATAGCGAGGATAGTAAACTTGAAGCAGAGTTTGAGATTACTGACTTTGTCAAGGCCGGTAAGAGCAACCTCTTTGCTATGGAGATACATCGCTGGTGCGATGGTACATATCTTGAAGATCAAGATTTCTGGCGCCTGTCTGGTATTGCTCGCGACTGTTATATCTATGCTCGTGATAAGGCCCATATTGCTGATGTGAAGTTTGTTGCAGATCTTGAAAATGATTATAAAGATGGTTGTCTTGCTCTTAATGTAGATGTTACTGCGGGGGTTAAGTATGTTGATGCTCTATTGTGCGATGCTAATGATAATCCTCTCTACAAACAACGCTTTACCCCTGTTAATGGCAAGATAAATAAGGTTATAGAGGTAAAGAGTGTCAAGCAGTGGAGTGCCGAGACTCCCTATCTTTATCGTCTTACATTAGCAACTCCTACAGAGGCGACAGCTTTTAATGTTGGTTTCCGTAAGGTGGAGATTAAGAACTCACAATTGCTTGTCAATGGAAAGCCTGTGTTAGTTAAAGGTGCTAATCGCCACGAACTTAATCCTCAGCGCGGTTATGATGTAAAGTATGAGGATATGGTGCGCGATATCCAGATTATGAAGCAACACAATATCAACGCCGTGCGTACTTGTCACTATCCTAACAATCCTATTTGGTACGACCTGTGTGATAAGTATGGCATCTATGTTGTTGATGAGGCAAATATAGAGTCGCACGGAATGGGTTATGGCAAAAAGAGCCTTGCTCATAGAGCTGACTACAAGGCTGCTCATCTTATTCGTAATCAGCGTGTTGTTTTGCGCGACTTTAATCACCCGTCAGTTATTGTTTGGAGTCTTGGTAATGAGGCAGGTAATGGCGCTAATTTCCACGCTTGTTACGATTGGATCAAGAGCTACGATAAGAGTCGTCCTGTTCAGTATGAGCAGGCGTGTCATATGAAGTATGGCGATGTGGAAAAAAACTACAACTCAGATATTGAGTGCCCAATGTATGCAAGTTATAACGAGTGTACAAAGTACTCGACAAATAACCCTAAGCGTCCGTTAATACAATGTGAGTATGCGCACGCTATGGGCAATTCGTTGGGTAGTCTGAAGGAGTATTGGGATATCATTCGTGAGCAGCCTAACTATCAGGGAGGCTTTATTTGGGACTTTGTAGATCAGACTTTGGCTTGGAAAGATCCTCAAACAGGTACCGTATTCTATCGTTACGGTGGTTGCTATAACGACTACGACCCAAGTGATGAGACTTTTTGTAATAATGGCTTTATTGCTGCTTCGCGCACACCACATCCGAGTGCAAGAGAGGTTTGGCACCAGTATCAGAATGTGTGGACCAAGGATGTAGATGCTAAAAATGGTGTGGTAGAGGTTTATAACGAGCACTTCTTCCGTGACTTAACTAACTACGAACTTCATTGGAGTATAACTCACAATGGTAAAAAGGTACTTTCGGGAGTGGTTGAAACTCTCGATGTCGCTCCACAGCAGCGTAAGAGTGTTAATTTGGGCTATACAGCAGATAAGTTGGCACATCTTTCTGGCGAAATTATATTGACAGTAAATTACCTCGTTAAACAAAACGAGCCATTGTTGGAAAAGGGCCATTGTGTTGCTTTTAACCAAATTATAATCAAAAATTATGATGCTGTAGAGCAGTTTGCTTTGTGTACTGCAAAACGCGTTGGTAAGCTTACTCTTAACCAAGAAGATAGAACTGTCAATGGAGAGGACTTTGAGATTAAATTTGATGCTACAGGCCATCTTGCAAGCTATACGCTTAGGGGTAAGCAGTTAATCTCTAAGCCTATGGAGCCATTGTTCTATCGCGCTATGACAGAGAACGATTTTGGCGTGCGTAAGAGATCGGGCAACGCAACATATTACCACTCTTGGAAAATGTTCCGTAAGCCTTTGTGGACAATGGAACTCTTTGTTATGGAGCAGCAATTGGATGGCTCGGTAGAAGCTGAGGTTCAATATAATTATAGCGAGTTGGGTATGTGGGTGACCTTGCGCTATGTAGTCGATCCAAGCGGAAAGGTTGTTATAAAGCAATCGATGAAACCTGGCAATTATAAAATTGATGTGAAGGGTATGCTTCGTTATGGATTGGCTTTTGCGATGCCTAAGCAGTTTGATAGAGTGGAATTTTATGGAGCAGGTCCTCACGAGAGTTATATAGACCGTAAAAGCAGTGCGCCTATTGGTTTGTATAACCAGAGAGTTGATGAACAGTTCTGTATGACATATTCGCGTCCGCAAGAGTCTGGCTCGCATTGTGATTTGAGATATTGGATGGTTACAAATAGCGCGGGTAACGGATTTAAGGTTGTGTCGAACATATTATTCTCTGCTTCTGCTCTGCCTTATAATATAAATCAGTTTGATATTCTGTCGGATGACTATCGCAAGTATCCGCAACTGCTTGAGAAGGATGAAAATACCTATGTGAATATCGATATGGCTCAGCAAGGTTTGATTTGCCAAAATAGTTGGGGTGCAATACCGCTTAAGCAATACCAAATTCCTTTTGAAGAGCACGAGTTTGAGTTTGTTCTTATTCCGTTAAAGTAGTGAAGGGACTATTTGTAATATTGAGCTGTTGGCTATTGGGAAATGCTCTGTCTGAGTTAGTTAACGGATATGTTTCGGGCAACATAATTGGTATGTTGTTACTATTCGGCTTGCTCTGTACGGGTGTTGTCAAGGCTGAGACTGTAAAGGGCTGTGCCAAGTTTTTGCTTGGCACTATGGCCCTCTTTTTTGTGCCTTTCGGCGTGGGTATTATAGACTCTTATGGGGTTATAATGGATAACGCTGTGCCTATAGTTGTGGCGACAATTGTGAGTACTTTTGTTGTCATTGTGACAGTAGGGTGGGTGTTTCAACTTCTAAACCGTACAAAGCGATGATTAGGTCAATTATAGAGTCTGAACTCTTTTTGGTAACTCTTACTATTGGAATGTTTATCCTAAGTGGAGCACTATTTCGTAAGACAAAATTGATGTTGTTGCACCCCGTGTTACTAACAGCTGTTGCGGTGATAGTCTTTTTGTCATTTGCCGATATTGAATATGTCCATTATAAAGAGTCTGTCAAAATACTTGACTTTGCACTCGGTTTGTCGGTCGTCGCTCTCGGATACTTGATGTACGAGCAAGTGGAACGCCTTAAAAGTGCTGCTTTGCCAGTATTGTGTGCAACTATTGCAGGGTGTGTGGTCGGTATTGCCTTTGTTGTCGGCATTGCGGCTATGTTTGGCGTTGAACGAGATATAATTACCTCTATAGCACCCAAATCGGTAACTGTCCCTATAGCGATTGCTATTAGTGAGCCTCGTGGTGGTATCGTTGCCGTTACCTCGGTGGTGGTATTCTGTACAGGTATCTTGGGTAGTATTTGTGGAGCAAAACTGTTGTCTGTTTCTGGTGTTAACGACCCAATGGCACGAGGCTTTGCGCTTGGTGCCGCATCGCACGGTATAGGAACAGCACGCGCCATCGAACTTGGAGCAGTCGAGGGCGCGATGTCTGGTCTTGCAATGGCGCTAACAGGTTTTGGTACTGCGCTGCTATTGCCTATTGTTGAGAAGTATCTCTATTAGCCAATGTAATATTCAAGTAGGGTAGCGTTTCCTACCAAAGTTATGTCGTTTGCGTCAGCAGGAATGAGAACAACTTCGCCACGGCGCAGACTCTCTGAGCCGTCATCAGTGATAATCTCAGCGCTGCCTTCAGTGCAGTAGTATAGAACGAAAGACTCGATTTTGCCGAGTTGACGCTCAGCGTTCTGCTCTAACTTAATAATGTTGCAGGTGAAATAGTCGCAATGAGCGATCTTTACAGCCTCATTTGTGCGAATAGTATAGTTTCGTTTGCAAGCCTCAGCTGTTGATGTGAAATCTATAGCATCGACAGCGTATGCTGTGTGAAGCTCACGGCTATTACCATTACTGTCAACTCTATTCCAGTCAAAAATGCGATATGTTAAATCAACGGGTTGTTGAATTTCTATCAATGTGACACCACCGGAGATGGAGTGTACAGTTCCGGATGGGATTAAAAATGCGTCACCAGCTTTTACGCTTACGGGCTCAATAATATCTGACACGGTGCCTTTAGCAACAGCATCAATATATTGTTCGCGGGTAATTTTAGGGTCTTTGAAGCCGATGTGTAACAATGCCTGAGGCTCGGCATCTACAATATACCACATCTCTGTTTTGCCGCAGCAATCGTGGCGCTCTGCTGCCAAATCGTCATCGGGATGAACTTGGACAGATGTTTTATCCTTGCAATGTAGTGTCTTGAGTAAAAGAGGGAATTCAAGACCGTAACGCTCAAATACCTCTTCACCCACAAGTTCGCCCATATATACCTCTATTGCCTCCTGGAGGTTATTGCCCTTCAAAAAGCCATTGGTTATTTGTGAAATATTGCCCTCAATGCCAGATACATCCCAACTCTCGCCGTAGATTTTGTTCTTATCTACGCGCAGACGCTGCCCCTTCTTCATATCAAGAAGAGCCTCGCCACCCCAGATGTGTTGTTTGAGTATAGGTTTTAATTTTATTGGATACATATTACTTGAAGAGTATTTCTATCTTTTCAATTACTTCAGCTTCATTAGGATCAAGGTCAAAAATCAGGCTTGGTTTGAGATACCATAACTCCTTACCCTCAGTTGCTCGTTTTTCTCCACCACCTGTAATGTTGAGCATAATTGTCGCCTTAGGGTCTATATTACCCTTGTTAACCTCATCTATTAATGTCGCCAAAGCGATTGCGGGCGCTGGATGAATGTCGATACCCTCGGTTTGCAGGAACAATTCTGCAGCCTTTGCTGCCTGCAAATTGTCTGCCATAAGAATATCGCCATTGGTCGCTTTTAGGGCGTCAAATAGTCCGCCTGAGAGTGAGTATGGAGGTCTGCGGTTACTTAATACTTTGGCGTCAATAGTCTCGGCATCCTTGCGGGCCTGATTGTCGTCATAAGGTAGCAATGCGCGTGAGTCTGCTCTCCACGCCTCGTACATAGGCAGGAAAGGAGCGTTCTGTGATACCATAAGGCGCATAGTATTATTGCCATAACGACCATCTTCAATAAGACGCATATTTGCCTCCCAAGCTGCTATAGCACCAGTGCCGCTACCAACCGCCTGGAAATAGTAGTCGGGAATTCGACCTATTGTAGTTACGGCCGAAAGTACAGTTGTTGCCATACCGTCACGGCGGGCGATGTTTTTAGCACCACCTTCCGCATAGAACATAGGTGATTTGAGAGCAAGGTTACTCAAATGAATGGCATCAAAGTAGTCGCCACCTTTGCGACAGCTAATCAGTTTGACGCAGTCGTTGAGTGGCTCGGTAAACCACATTGCATTCAAATTATCCTCTGGAACGGAAAGAAGCAATGGTATGTTGTTGTCAGAGCAGACCTTAGCAAATGCTCGAGCTGTATTGCCGGCAGATGCAACGACCAATATTTTGTCGCACTTTGCATCAGTGCGAGCGCATACGCTGTAGGCCTCTGTCTCTTTGAATGAACAGGTCATCATCTTGGCTCCTTTCTCTGGGAAATAGCCATTGAATGTGATGTATAGATTTTCCAGACCCAAAGCCTTTGCAAGGCCTTCGCTTCTATATGTTACAGGGGTTGCGTCGCATTTAAGCATACGCTTCATTGGTAACCAATCGCGAAATTTGTATAGTCCCTGCTGATTTGTGTCGATATTGAGTTGTTTATTGGCGTAGCTGGCACGAATAAGTGATGGCTTATCGTAACCTTGATAGTCCAAAGTCCAACCCTTATCGTCAAATTCTTCATTAGTAGCTACGCAAATGAGTTTATACTCTGTTGGAGTAAATTGTGTCATATCTATCTATAATTTATCATACAAAGATATAAAATATATGTAGATAAAACAAATTTTAGCTTATAAACTCGTTTAACTCTACATAGAGTCTTTGTATAGGTAGTCCCATTACATTAAAGAAAGAGCCTTCAATACTCTCTATCGCAACATAGCCTATCCACTCTTGAATGCCATAAGCTCCTGCTTTATCGTATGGCCTATAAGTATCAATGTAGTAGATAATCTCCTCTTCGGTGAGGACTCTAAAGTTTACAGTGCTGTCAACTGAAAAACTATATGTGCGCTCGTTTGTTCGTAGAGTTACACCTGTGGTTACTGTGTGACTCGTTCCCGAGAGTTTTTTGAGCATTGATATTGCTTGAGTTCTATCTGTCGGCTTGCCCAAAATTTTATTTTCGGCAATAACAACGGTGTCGGCTGTGAGAAGTATGTCGTTATCATTAAGTGCCTTAGGGTAGGCTTGACTCTTTAATTCTGAAAGATGTTGAGCAACCTTATTGCAGGGCATTGTAGGTTCAAAATACTCGTCGCATTCAAACTTTTCAGCCACTGTAAATTGTAACCCACACTCTGATAATAACTGACGGCGGCGAGGCGATGCCGAAGCTAAGATTAGGTTATATTTCTCTAATTTCTGGTGTAGTAACATACTAAAATGCGTGAATAGCTCTAATATTGTATGTGTATTGCTTGTAGTTACCGCTTGATGTATTGGTATTGTAATCAACAAGATGTACCCAAAATTCATCCTGCTCGGTCGATGATAAATATTTACCATCAGAAAACGGTATAGCTTTGTTTGCTACTATAGCTCGTTGAAAAGTGTTGCTGCTGCCAATAAGTAGCAACTCCTTTAATTCGTTGACCGATGGAATATACCAACCCTCGCCTAAAGACTTACACCAAACAAATGCCGGGTACTTGTCTTGCCAATTGTTAATAGCGAATATCGTAGCGGTATTTTGAGCTCCATCTTTGAAAGATGTGGCATTTGTAACGACAAGTTCTGTGCTCCACGCAAGTTTTGTCTTTGGCTCATTAAGTGAAACAATAAGGCCTGATTTACCATCACCGTTAACTCTGAATATGAGTCCTTTAATACCATTGGCGTCGTATAAATCGCCAATGTTGTATGTAACTTCAGGTACTTCTGGCTCTGGTGTAATGACTGGAGGTGTGTCGGTTGTCTTTTCGCAACTCCAAAAGGCAAGTAGTGTTAGTATGGTAGTTATTACTTTTCTCATTTTATGTTGAAATTAAGGGTTTGCAAATCGTTAAGTTTTACAAAGATATTATCTCCAACTTTAATATCTATGTTGGTGTTATTTGCAATAAGAACTAAATCGCCCATTTTAAGTGTTAGCTTTTCTGAAGCAAAAGCAATATTTTGCTCTATCACTTCTTTGAGGTTGTCAATTGTCCAATCAAAACTATTGTTATTTATTGACATTTCAAGCACCCCCTTTTCTGTTATCTGTTCCGGGGTAAACCACTCTGCACCAATGGCTGTTGAACGGTCAAAACTATAGGCTTCATCAGTTGGACGAGTTTCTGATAATGCATTTTGCATTACATCGCGCGCAATGAATGTTACGCCGGTTGTAATGCCGTCATAGCAGCGTGATGCAAACTTTGGCGCGATACACTTTGCCAGACGCGAAATGCGAACGATAATGCCGCCATTGCATATAATGTCGTTTGAGAAATTTGGCAGATAAAAGTCGTCGTTGTTTCTCAAAACGGCGTTGTCAGGGCGTAAGGTTATATATGGCTTGACACTCTGGGGGTCTCTATTTATTACTACTATCTTCATTTTTTTAGACTGTTTACTATATCGTTTGCAAATCTGTTGGAGGCACCATTGTCACCAATGAGGGCCTTGAGTTGGTCAAAGTCTGCAAGCATCTTTTCGCGCTTGTTTCCACCTTTGAGTATTGAGCGCAGTTCTTCACTTACTTGGTCAATATTTATCTTATCGCACACTATTTCACGAACAGCCTCACGGCCGAGATTGATATTTACAAGTGATACAAAAGGGATTTTGAGAACATAAGGTCGCAAAACCTCATAGAGCTTGGGGATGTGGTACATAACCATCTCGGGAATGCCCATCAGAGCTGTTTCAAGTGTAGCTGTTCCTGAGGTAACTATTGCAGCTTCGGCATTAGCGAGGGTTTGCTGAGTTTGGTTACAGATATACTTTACATTTGAGCCTGCGATATATCCATCGTACAGGCTTTTATCTATCCACGGTACAGCTGTTACGACAAATTGGTATTGGCTAAAGCGCTCGGAAATGGCAACCATATTGGGCAGATTTTCGCGTATTTCCGAAATTCTACTACCTGCAAGCAGAGCAACGATAGGGCGGGAGTCCAAACCATTTGCGGTGATGAAATCTTCGCGAGAGGTGAGTTTGGAGCGCATTTGTGCAATGTCATCAACCAATGGGTTTCCACAAAAGATTGGTTCTATACCTTTACTGCGGAAGTACTCTGTCTCAAATGGGAATATGGTATAGAGGCGGTCAACATACTTTTTAATGCCTTTGACGCGCCACTCTTTCCACGCCCAAACTTTAGGCGCTATGTAATAATAGACTTTGATGCCTTTACTCTTTGCCCATTTTGCAATGCGCATATTAAACGACGGGTAATCGATAAGTATAATCACATCGGGCGCAAACTCCTCTATAGACTCTTTGCACTCGTCAATTTGTGAGAATATGGTCTTAAGATTGCGTAGGACCTGCATAAATCCAAAGAAAGACATCTCTTTGTAGTGCTTAACAAGTCCCTCTTTGCCACCAATCTCGACCATTTTGTCGCCACCGCAAAAGCGAAATTGAGCATTGCTGTCGTTACTTGCAATGCCCTGCATCAGTTTACTGCCGTGCAAATCTCCCGACGGCTCTCCTGCTATGATAAAATATTTCATATCGCAAAATTAAAAAAAAATAGCAGTTTTCCCAAACTATTCAAAATAATTTATACTTTTGTAAAGTGATTTACAATACATTAAACACTTTAAGCCTAAAAACTATTTTGATATGAGAAAATTACTACTCTCTTTGCTAATGGTGTTTGGTTTTGCGATTGTCGCATCCGCACAAACACAAGATGTAGTCTATTTG
Source organism: Alistipes sp. (assembly GCA_017383345.1). Classification (GTDB taxonomy): domain Bacteria; phylum Bacteroidota; class Bacteroidia; order Bacteroidales; family Rikenellaceae; genus Alistipes. The sequence goes on from JAFNYE010000007.1 coordinate 20,151, forward strand.
AACAATGGTAGCATTATCAAGGGAAAAATTGTTGAAAAGTCCCCGACCGGGATTGTAAAAATCGAGACTATGTGCGGCTCTGTATTTACCTATAATCAACAGGAAATCCAATCACTTGCCACAGAGAAGATGACAAGTATTTATGGCCAGAAAATAGTTGATTTACCAAAGCATATCTTTGGTATAAGAGCTGGTGCTATGTTCTCAAGGGCTGGTTTGGGTGGTTTTTTGGATGATTTTTCAAAAAAATATCTCTTGCCAGGCTTTCATGTTGGCGGAACTTACGAGTTGTCAATAACTAAAACAAACAGGTGGTATTTGCAGACAGGTCTTGACTTCCAGTTTCTAAGAGGAAAGTATATCTCTTATGATGATTTATATGAAACAGATGATATTTATGCTTCTGAATTAGAATATGACAAGTTGGTGAAGTCTCAAGCAATGTATATTGAAGTGCCTGTAATGTTTACTTGCAAATGTGATCTTGGTAAGGGTGTCCTTTTGTGCCCTTCTATTGGTGCGTCTTATAGTGTTGGATTGACAGGAAAATACTCTTATGATGCGCCATTTGATGAAGAATATGAGACCGGAAATCCATTTAATGAGGTTGGCGATAATAACCCTCTCTTTGGCAGGCATTGTTTTAGCCTAAAAGTAGGATTGAGCGTTGTTGTTAAGCAGCACTACTTTATCGGATGCGGTGCTTTTGTAAGTCCGCTTTTCGGAGACCATTTGGGCTTTAGCGCTACTATAGGTTACAACTTTTAGTTCAGGTAACTATAATTAAAAGATACCCACAAAAATAATTTGTGGGTATCTTGTTTTTATTACCTACGGCTGACTATTTATCTACTCTAATAAATCGGGTCTAAGGGCCTTGGTGCGCTCGTATGCTTGCTCCTCCTGCCACTTGGATATCTCGGCAAAGTTTCCTGATGTTAGGACCTCGGGTACTTTCCAACCATTAAAATCCGCTGGGCGGGTATATACGGGTGGAGCGAGAAGGTCGTCTTGGAAACAGTCGGTAAGAGCAGACGCCTCGTCTCCAATAGCACCAGGAAGTAGGCGTACGACCGAGTCGGTAATAATTGCAGCTGCAAGTTCGCCACCTGTCAGGACATAGTCACCAATAGATATCTCGCGAGTTATAAGATGTTCGCGGATGCGATAGTCAATGCCCTTGTAATGACCGCAGAGGATAATGATGTTTTCGAGAGTGGAAAGACGATTTGCCTCGTGCTGGTTGTACTGAATACCGTCGGGTGAGGTGAAGATAATCTCAT
>JAFNYE010000008.1 GCA_017383345.1 Alistipes sp.
AAGAAGTATCGTCATCAGGTCAATGTCGAGGGTCGTCGTAGTATTGTCATTGTTATAGCCGACGATGGCTCTATAAAGCAACTATCTGAGTCGCAGGAGCTTATAGATGCGGGTATGGATTATGTTGCGCGTCGTGAACTCCCGGCAAAGGGTGGTCTGCTTACTGCCGAAGTTATTGCCCGTGAGGGTTTTACTAACCTTGCTGATGCGCTGAGGGCCAAAGCTCCGAGCCTTATGGTGGAGAGTGCAAGTCGCGTAATTATCCGTGGCGTGAACAGCATAGGTAACCCTGCCCCTGCGCTAATAGTTTGTGACGGTATGGAGGTAGCATCGCTCGATGCGGTCAATATAAACGACATTGCCTCGGTCGAGGTGCAGAAGGACGGCACCCTCTATGGTTTCCGTGGCGTAGGAGGTGTGATATCAATAAAGACAAAGACGGGCGCAAGTCGCTAACCGACAATCAGTTGCGCTATAACGAAGGTCGCCAATGTGAGGCTGGCAATGCCGTTGAGAGTACCAAAGGCTATGCCTATGTTGCGTTGGCGTGTAGGTGTTACAAGGATATGCTCAAGCACGATGCAACTGCTAAAGAGTGCCACGCCTGACCATAGCAGCCACCCTTGGGGGCAAGTGAGGGCGAAGAGCACAAGCGCAATGATGCTTACAGCGTGCAGGGCGATGCTTATATAGAGCGCACCGCGAACACCAAAGCACACGGGTATACTGTGCAGTCCCCTCTCGCGGTCAAAGTCGAGGTCCTGCAGGGCGTAGATTATGTCAAAGCCGCCACACCAGGTCAGCACCAAAAGCGATATCAGACAAGGGGCAAAAGTGAGCGTTCCTGTGGTGGCAATATATGCTGCCGAGGGGGCAATGCCGAGCGATAAACCCAAGACCAAGTGAGCCATAGCGGTGAAGCGCTTGCAGTAACTGTAAAACATTACAACCACAAGAGCCACAGGCGATAATAGGGCTGTAAGTAAATTGATTGTTGAACTGAGTGCGACAAACAAAACGGCATTTACAACAACGAAGACAAGGGCGCTCTTAGGCGAGATTTTACCCGCAGGAATTTCACGCTGTGATGTGCGGGGATTTTGGCTGTCAATCTGCCAATCGGCCCAGCGATTAAAGCCCATAGCCACATTGCGGGCAAGGACCATACATCCGACAATCTGCAACAGCAACAGCCAGCTGAACTGAGCCTGCGTGGTAGTAAGCGCATAGACAAATGCCATAAGGGCAAACGGCATTGCAAAAATGGTGTGGGAGAACTTTACAAGCCCCATATACTCCCCTATCTTTGTAAAAAATCGTTTCATAGCACAAAGGTAGTGAAAGTTTTGTAAATGGTGTTTTAAGTTTCAACTTTTTTAACTATCTTTGCGGGTCTGAAAATAATATAGGTATCAAGATATGAATATTTCGTTCAAGTGGCTTAAAAATTATGCCGATATAGACCTTTCGGCAGAGCAGGTGGCTACCCTGCTAACTGACATCGGCCTTGAGGTCGAGGGTTTTGAGAAGGTTGAGACTATTCGTGGCGGCCTTGAGGGTGTTGTTGTGGGTCAGGTGCTTACCTGTGTTGACCATCCCGACTCCGACCACCTCCATATTACCACCGTCGATGTGGGCGCTGAGGCTCCCCTCAATATCGTCTGCGGCGCGGCTAACTGCCGTCAGGGCCTGAAGGTTATGTGCGCTACCGTAGGCGCAGTACTCTACCCTATAGGCGCTGAGGAGGGTTTCAAAATCAAGCGTAGCAAAATCCGTGGCGTTGAGTCGCTCGGTATGCTCTGCGCTGAGGATGAGTTGGGTATTGGCACAAGCCACGAGGGTATCATCGAGTTGCCTGAGAGTGCCGTTGTAGGTACTCCTGCCCGCGAATACTACCACATCGAGGACGACTACCTTATCGCTATAGGCCTCACCCCTAACCGCGTGGATGCTGCCTCTCATATAGGCGTTGCCCGCGACATTGTGGCTTACCTCAAGAGTCAGGGTCAGCGTGCCGAGCTGCGTATGCCTTCGGTGGATGGCTTTGCTGTCGATAACCACGACCTTACTGTTGCTGTAGAGGTTGCCAACACAACTGCCTGCCCTCGCTATGCGGGTGTGACCGTTAAGGGTTGCAAAATTGCCCCTTCGCCTGAGTGGATGCAGAACTACCTCCGCGCTGCGGGTATAAACCCCAAGAACAACCTTGTCGATATAACCAACTTCGTACTCTTTGAGTTGGGTCAGCCGTTGCACGCCTTTGATGCTCAAAAGATTGAGGGTGGCAAAATCGTTGTCCGCAACTGCGACGAGGGTACTCCGTTCGTTACCCTTGACGGTGTGGAGCGTAAGCTCTCGGCTGCCGACCTTATGATTTGCTCCGCTGAGCGCCCTATGTGCCTTGCAGGCGTTTATGGCGGTCTTGACTCGGGTGTGAGCGATACTACAACCGACATCTTTATTGAGAGCGCCTATTTCAACCCTGTATCTGTCCGCAAGAGTGCTAAGCGCCACGGCCTTAACACCGACTCCTCGTTCCGTTTTGAGCGCGGTATAGACCCTAATATGCAGGTTTATGCCCTCAAGCGTGCCGCCCTGCTCTTTAAGGAGCTTGCAGGGGGTACTATCAGCAGCGAGATTTGCGACCTCTATCCTGTGAAGGTTGAGCCTTTCCGCTTCGACTTCTCCCTCTCAAGAGCCAAGATGCTTATCGGTAAAGATATCGACGACCAAACTATCAAGAACATCATCACCGCCCTCGATGTGGTTATCGAGAGTGAGCAGAACGGTATTCTGAGCGTGACTGTGCCTCCTTATCGTGTCGATGTTCAGCGCGAGGCTGACCTTGTCGAGGATGTACTCCGCATCTACGGCTACAACAATGTGGAGATACCTACTCAGGTGCGCTCTACCCTCTCTTATGCCCAGAAGCCTGATAAAAACCATCTCTACAATATGGTTGCCGATATGCTTACAGCGCGTGGATATACAGAGATTATGTCCAACTCGCTCACTAAGGCTGCCTACTACGAAAACCTTGAGTGTTATAAGGCCGAGAACTGCGTTAAAATCCTTAACCCGCTCTCTACCGACCTCAATGTTATGCGTCAAACCCTCCTCTTTAACACTTTGGAGGCTGTGGCTCTCAATATAAACCACAAAAATGGCGACCTCAAGCTCTATGAGGCGGGCAACTGCTACTACTACAACGCCCAAAACGCTACCGAGGAAAACCCTCTTGCAGCATATAGCGAGAACTATCGCCTGGCTATAGCCGTTACGGGTGGCGATGCAGCACCTTCGTGGAACTGCAAGGCTAACCAAACTTCCTTCTTTACCCTCCGCGCAGCTGTGGAGTTGCTGCTCAAACGCTTCGGTCTGGATATCTACAACCTCAAGTGCGAGGGTTGCAACTTTGATATCTTTAGCGATGCTATCTGCTTGAGTGTCAATAATAAACCGCTCGTTTGGATGGGTCAGGTGTCGGCTAAACTCTGCAAAACAATGGGTATTAAGCAGGAGGTATTCTTTGCCGAGGTGGACTTCGATTTGCTCGTTAAGGCTACACGCAAACATAAGATTACTGTAACCGAGCTGCCTAAGTATCCTGAGGTTAAGCGCGACTTGGCTCTGCTTGTGGATAAGGGCGTTTCGTTCGCTCAGCTCCGCGCTATAGCATTCGCTACCGAGCGTAAACTGCTCAAGAGTGTGGCTCTCTTTGATGTCTATGAGGGCGATCGACTCCCTGAGGGCAAGAAATCTTATGCCCTGAGTTTCATCCTTGAGGATAAAACCCAAACCCTCAACGACAAAACTATCGAGCGCACTATGGCTAACTTGCAGGCTGCGTTTGAGAAGCAGTTGGGGGCGTCAATACGCTAATCTTATTGTAAGGCGGGGCGTACCTGCGTTATACATTGTTCTGATACGGGGGCTGTGCTTTGGGTGCAGCCCTTGCTGTTTTACTGCCTGGGGGTTGGTTGCCCAGAACAAGGTTACACTATTGATAAACACCTACCGCCCAACGCGGTCGCGGACTTCATTGACATCCAAAAGCGTTGTTCTGCGTCAGCCGTACTCCAGAGCGGTTGTGGTGCGTTAGCCTCGCACACCCTCTATTCGCGCACCCGGAGCGAAGCGACTAAGCCCCCTTTTTCCAACCGACGCTGCGGAGCGAGAGCAGAGAGTGCTTGTACTCTATGCCGAGCCGCGAGGAGGAAGAGCCACCTTTAGGTGGGTCAAAA
>JAFNYE010000120.1 GCA_017383345.1 Alistipes sp.
CGCCGAAGTTATATATCGGCTGAGTCATTGAGAGCAGTGCGTTCCACAACCACGAGCCTTTGGTGAACAGTTTACCTATATCGGCAGAGGTAAAGCCACCCTCGGCTGTGAGAGCAAAAGATGGAAAGCGTGCTGCACGAGCATTTTTGGCTTTAGCCACAGCAGCGGATAGTTGTTGGTAGGCACTCATCACATCGGGGCGACGATAAAGTAGCTCAGATGGTAGTCCCGTAGGGATGTATATCGGTTTATAGTCGGTTATAAGCGTTGCGGTGGTGGTTGTATAGGCCGTAGAGTCAGCACTTTTACCCATCAGCAAATCGAGTGACAAGAGGGTCTGCTTTACCGAACGCTCATAGAGCGGTATATCGGCTTGGGCTGTGTAGAGCAGATTGTAGGCCTGCTCACGGTTGACACCCGATGCCATACCACGCACAAACAACGAGTCGATAAGCACTGCCGACATCTCCCTTAAATGGACGCTACGGCGGGCTATGTCAAGGTCGCGCCTATATTGTAGCAGCGTAAAGTAGGTGGTAGCCACCTGTGCTGCCAAAGAGAGTTCCACACCGCGATATTGCCACTCGGCGTATGCTATGTCGGCACGCGCAATATCAGTATTGTTCTTAAGCATACCAAAAAGGGGTATCTCCCAACTTACAATAGGCTCGACGATATATTGTTGCACAATTGAGCCGTTGCCCTGCACACCAGCGCTTCGACCCAACGAAACGGATGGCAGATATTGTGAACGGGCAGAACGCAGAGCCGCCTTGGATTGCTCTATGCGCGAAATAGCTTGCAGTATGTTCTTATTCTTAGCAAGGGCGGTTGTGACAATGCGGTTAAGGGTTGTGTCGCCAAACATCTGCCACCATTGTTGTTGCAGTACCACGGTGTCGCCTACAACGGTTGTATAGATATACTGCTCCGGGGCCTTGATAACTGCGCGCTGTAGTTTAGGGGTACAGCCGAGCAGTAGAAGTGTTGAAATAATGGCTATAGTTCTCATCGTTGTGTCAATTTGTTTATAAGGTAATAGAGGGCAGGGTAGAGGACAATACCCACCGTGGTGGCTGCCAGCATACCGCCAACAAGCGTTGTTCCCATAATGTTGCGAGCCGTGGAATAGACTCCTGTAGCGAACAGCAAAGGCATAGTGCCCAGAATAAAGGCAAAGGCGGTCATTATAATAGGTCTTGCGCGAAGTTGTGCCGCCTCAATAGTGGCTTCAAAGGCATTCTTGCCTGACGCTTGCAATCGCGAAGCATACTCAACCACAAGGATTGAGTTCTTGGCTGCAATACCGATAAGCATAACAATGGATATCTGCATATAGACATCGTTGACATACTTGGCATTAATCAGGTGCATAATCCCTATAAGCACCAATGAGCCTAACACAGCCAACGGAACAGCCGAGATGATTGCTACAGGCAGACGGAAGCTCTCGTAGAGGATTGAGAGGATAAAAAAGACAAAGACCACAGCGATGATATATACCACAGCGCCACCCTTGCCCTCACGGCTCTCGAGCAACGAGACTCCACTCCACGCAGTTGTCATATTCTGAGGCAACACCTCCGAAGCAACGCTCTTAATCATATCCATAGCCTGGTCCGAACTTACACCCTTTGCAGGAGTAAGGGTAATGGCAGCCGAGTTGTAGAGGTTAAATTGGCTGATGTGGGATGCACCCACGGTATCTCTTACGCTGACAAACGACGATAGGGGTATGCTCTGCTGTTGGTCGTTGTGAACATAGTAACTGCTCAGCGACTGCTCCGAGGCTCTATACTGAGGCGCTGCTGCGATATAACTCCTGTAAAGACGGCCGAAACGGGTGAAGTTGTCAATGTAGTGGCTACCCAAAAGAGCCGACAATTGGTTATAGACATCGCTCAAATCGACACCTTTCATCATAGCTTGCTCGCGGTCAACCTCTATGAGTCGTTGCGGAACGGAGTTGTTGTACTGCGTTGTAACGGAGGCAGAGAGGGGATTACGGCTCAGCGTATCTATGAGTTTGCTGAGGTTTTGAGCCAAATACTCCCCACCTCGACCCTCACTATCCAAGAGCGAGAATGTTACTCCCGAGGTTACGCCCAAACCAGGTATCGCAGGCGGTATAAAGGCAAAGGCTGTAACGCCCGCCTCAAGGGTGTAGAGCTGCTGGGTCAGCTCAGCCGATATCTGAGAGGCTGTAAGGGTACGCTTGTCATAGTCCGTAAGTTTGACAAAGATAACGCCACTATTGGTCTGGGCTGTGCCTGAGAGCATATTAAAGCCTGCAACTACAGCCGACGAGGCTACATCACCTCGCGCAAGGATGTGGCTGTCTATGCGCTCCAACGCTCGCTCGGTAACCTGTAACGACGAGGCAGCAGGGGTATTAACGGAGACCATAAGGTAACCCTGATCCTCAGCCGGCAGAAAACCTTTAGGGAGCAGATACCACAGCGCCACAATGCCCACAATGATGACAAGTACCGAGGCAAAGACCGCCTTTGTGCGGGTCACAACCCTCGAAGTGAGGGCGACATAACGCGACATAAAGGCGTTAAATCCGCGATTAAACCAGCCAAAGAAGCCACTGCTCTTTGCACTCCGTTGTTTGAGTAACACGGCACATAGGGCAGGGGTCAATGTGAGTGCGTTGATGGTGGAGAATATGATTGCAACGGATATGGTTATGGCAAACTGCTGTATCAGTTTTCCCGTAATGCCTGCCGTGAAACTTACAGGTATAAAGACGGCAAGCAATACCACCGAGGTAGCGATGACAGCACCGCTGACCCTCTGCATCGCCTCTACGGTAGCCTCAAAGGGGGTTTTGCCCTGCTCAATGCCCACTTGCACAGCCTCGACAACCACAATGGCGTCATCAACCACCAAGCCTATGGCAAGCACCAAAGCCAAGAGCGAGATAACATTGATGCTCAACCCAAAGAGCGGAAAAGCAACAAAACTACCAATGATAGAGACGGGTATGGCAATGAGGGGTATAAGGGTGGCACGCCAATCCTGAATAAAGAGGAATATAATTGCCACCACAAGCAACAGCGAGGCTATCAGAGTGAGGATTATCTCCTTTATGCCCGCAAGAATACTTGTAGTGCTATCAACGATTGTGGTATAACTCAATCCATCAACGAAGTGTTCACTAACCTCGGTCATAGTCTGCATGACGCGCTTGGCTACAGCCACAGCGTTGCTGCCTGGCTCCTGATAGATAACAATCACGGCAGTAGGTTTGCCGTCAAAGGTCGATTTGGTGCCGTACTGTTGCGCTCCCAGGCTTACATCGGCAATTTGGCCGAGCCTTAACTGCTTGCCCTCAGGCGAGGTGCGGACAATGATATTTTCAAACTGCTCCACACTGTTGTATTGTGCAGGCAGGGTAACGGTATAGGTGTAATCAGTTCCCTCTACGGCAGGCTCTGCTCCAAAACTGCCTACAGGGTAGAGGCCCGACTGGGTTGATACAGCCTCGATAACCTGCTCGGTAGTGAGGTCGTAGTACTCCAGCAAATCGGGCTTGAGCCATATACGCATAGCATACTCTGCTGCGCCCATAATCGACACCTTACCCACACCGTCAATCATAAGCAGACGATTTTGGAGGTTTATGTAGGCGTAGTTGGAGACAAACTCCTCGTCATAACGGCCGTCGCTATGCAGAGCATAAACCATAAGAAAACCCGTTTGGGTCTTGCGCGTAACCACACCCTGCTCAACGACCGATTGGGGCAAGAGCGAGGTGGCTGCTGCAACATTGTTCTGGACAAAGACCGTATTCATATCGGGGTCTGTGCCGATATCAAAGGTTACCTGGAGCGTCATTGAGCCGTCAGAGGCGCTGGTGCTCTCCATACTGAGCATATCGCTTACGCCCATAATATTTTGGGCTATAGGTGTAGCCACAGCATTGGCAACGGTGGTACTGTTTGCACCGTTATATGTGGCGCTGACCTCTACCACGGGCGGTGTGATGTCGGGATACTGCTCTATAGCAAGGTCGGAGATAGAGATTACACCCAAGATGACAATCAATGCCGAGATTGAGAGGCAGGCTACAGGACGGGAGATAAAGATGTTATTCATAGAGTTTAACCTTTTGTCCGTTTGTGAGTCTGCTATATCCGTCGGCAGCGACCATTTGTCCGCTCTGCAAGCCCGAAGTGACAACAACGCGCTGGTCTATACGCTCGCCCAAACCAACCTCGCGATAGTGGGCGCAACTATCGGCATCAATCATCCACACCGAGTTTATGCCCTGCACCTGATTTATGGCGGAGTAGGGCAGGGTTAACACCTCTCTATCGGCTCCGATGTTGCACTTTACACGCGCAAACTGACCCGTCTTGAGGCTATAGTCGGGGTTGGGGAAGTTGACAACAATAACGATTGTACCCTCGTTGTCGGCTACCGAGGTGCGGGTAAAACTATATGACCCTTTATAGGGGTAGAGGCTGCCGTCGGTAAGGTAGAGGTCAATGTCGGAGAGCAGAGAGTCGTTGTTGAAGGTGAACTCGCGCCTGCCTGACCACTCAAGATATTGGCGCACGGGTATGGCGATGTCAACACACACGGTGTCGATGTTCTCAATGCGTGTGAGGGTCGAAAATTTTGTTCCTGGTCCGACATAGTCCCCCACATAGGCCTCGGAGGTGGAGATTATGCCGTCTATGGTCGCCTTGATTGTGGTGTATTCCAACTCAAGACGGGCATTGGCAAGGGTCTGCTGTGCCGAGTTTACGGCAGATGTTGCAGCCTTGTACTGAGCGGTATATTGGTCAAACTGGAGTTTGCTTATGGCGTCAATGGCAGCCAAAGGGATTGCGCGCGAGTAGTTGTTCTCGGCCTCGGTAAGGCGCGCTATGGCTGAGTCTAACGATGCTTGGGCAGACAATATATTGGCTCGCTGACTGCGGTCGTCAATGCGAAAGATGACCTGACCCTTTTTGACGGGCATTCCGTTGCTGTAGATTTTAGCCGACAGGTAACCGTTTACCCGTGGTTGGATAATGGCTACATAGTTTGCCGTAATGGTGCCAATGAAGGTGTGACGACGAGCAAGGGTGTCGGTTGTAACTTGTGCGGTTTTTAGCACAACAGGCTCTGGTTGCACGGGCTTGACCACGCTCTGACAAGAGGCTAAAGTGGTAGCAATGAGCAGATAGAGGGGCTTGATGTTCATAAACGGATAGTTTTTTGTCCTCCAAAAGTCAAAAAATATACCGTTTTAATATCTCTTTTGGTCAAAAGTGAGTTTTTTGCTAAAATTATCTACAATTTGTTTGTTTTTTTGATAAAGAGTCTTTATATTTGTGTAACAAATTGATTGTTCACTAACAAATATTAAAAATTATGAAAGCTCTTGTAGAGAAAATTAATGCACAGATTGCTGACTTCCAGGTAAACGCTGCTGCTCAGGTAGAGAAGGGTAACAAGGCTGCGGGTACACGCGCTCGTAAGGCTGCTCTTGAGTTGTCTAAGCTTTTGAAGGAGTTCCGCAAGGAGTCTGTAGAGGCTGCTAAGAAATAATCAGCCCCTTGCAGTTTGTTAAAGGCTATCCTTTCGGGTAGCCTTTACTGTTGTCTAAAACGCCTCGCCCAACTGCACCGTTAGGCCGTTAATCAACCTCCCCTGCACCTTTGCACCAAGACCATAGTCCACACGCAGATTTAGACCGCGCTTAATCTCCAATCTAAGACCGACACCATAGGTGGGCAGGGTGTGCGACCACGCAAAGGGGGTAGATGTGCCAAAGCAGTTTGCAGCACCACCCCAAATAACCGCACCAAAGCGTTTCCATATACGCTGACGCAACTCAACTTGCGCTGAGGCGAGATTGTTATCCATAAACTGACCCTCATAGTAGCCCCTCATACGGCTCTGGTCGCCAACGCGAGCATAGAACTGCCACGGAGTGTGAGCGCTATTATACTCCCCATAGAGGTCTAAAGCCAAAACTGCGCCACTCCATAGAGGCTGGAAGTAGCGGGTGTTAAACTGCGCGAGGTAACTTGTATCATCAACCGACCCAAGACCTTTAGGGCGAATACCTCCCTGAAGGTGGAGCAAAAGACCCCGCTCGGGTGTGAGAGTGGAGTTACGGCTGTCGTACTCAAGTACAAGGCTGAGCGATGTAGCCGAGTCGTGGCTCTTGCGGTTACCCAGATAGGGGAGCAGACTCTCGCGGTGGGACTTGCGGGCATAGATGTAGTCAAAGCCCAACTGCGTACCTATATATATATTACCATAGAGGCGGTAGAGATATGTTGCCGCGAGGTGTTGACGGTTTGAGGTGTATCGTAGGTAGTTGTTTGTCGTAGCCTCGGCATAACCCAAGCCCCAAAACCTTGTAGGGTGGGAACTGAAGGCGAGGTGGTACAACAATCGGTGGTGGTCGTTACGGAAGGTGTTGTTGCCCTCAATGCCCACATTATAGACCCCCTTGAGGGTGGCAAGGGCAAAGATGTTGACCGTAGAGAGGGGTAGAGAGGGGTTGCGCCTGTCGTTGCTATAACTCCCTGCAACAGAGACCCCCAAACCCAAACCTGTGGAGGAGGTATAGGTGGGTGTTAGAACAAAGGCTACATCAAAGCGTTTGACCTTCTGCTCAATAGGGCTATAGCGATAGTGCAGGGTACTGCCGTTCTCCACGACAATGGAGTCGCTCTGCGCCGAGGTATCAAATACGACCCACAGCGCAAGCAAAACCAATATGTAACCCCTTAAATACATCGCTACTGCGCCACAATGGTGTATTTGCCCGATGTGAGAGTTAACTCCTGGGCGGTTGTGCTGTTACAAGTAAGCGCGTTGTAACCCTTCGGTACTGAGATATTTGCAGTTGTGCCCTCAGGTACTGACAGCGTGATATCAAGGCTCTTATCGCCCTTGACGGCCTCAAGTTCAATGTTGCCATAAGTGGTTGGCACAAGGCTCTTTACGCGATTGAGGCTACCCAAGTTTGGCTCTACCTTAAAGCGCTTGAATGAAGGCTCAAGAGTCTGAATACCAGCGATATACTGCGAGAGAATGGTCAGTCCGCCACCACTCCAGGCGTGGTTGTAGGTGCCGTTACCCGACTTGTAGGTCATACCGCGAGCGCCTGTATATTCCCAACCCTCCCAAAGGGTGGAGTGCTTAGATGCAACCATTTCGCCAAAGCGCTCCTCAAGACGGCTCAGAGCCTCGGTATAGTAACCCATAGTGCAGAGCGCCTCAAGCACATACTTCTCCATATATGGGCTGGCGTTCTTATACTTTGCAAAGAAGTCGCGCATAATAGGGTAGCGCTCCTGAGGGACAAAACCCGCCAAGATTGCCATAGCCTGAACGCGATCGTCGGGCACATCGCTATACTTAGCCGACTTATAGTGGCCAAGCTCCTGGTTCCAATACTTCTCGTTGAAGGAGTGGTACATCTTATCCAAAATCTGCTCAGCCATAAGGGCGTCGGAGTTATGGTCAGTCAGGCGTGCCATCTTGGCAAAACCCTTCAGGGCCACCGCGTACCAACATTGTTGCAGAGCCTCCTTGTCGATATTCTTGCCCCAATCGCCCCAATACCAACCGCCACGGCGAGGCTTAATCAGACCGCTGTTCTGCACATCCCACACCTCAAACAGATACTTACGCACGCGAGGATAGACATCGGCAATGGTCTGCTTGTCGCCCGTGTACATATAGTAGGTGTAGAAGCCGTAGTAGCCCACGCTCGCAAGCATTTGGCACGGAAGCTCGCTCTTATACCAACCCGGTACAGGAGAGGCAATCACTCCGTTAGGCTGTTGCCAATTCATCAGTTCGTATATAGCCTTACGGGTAAGCAGATGGGCGCGGGAGTCAAAGACATAGCCCGCCTCGCCAAGCTCTACAACCACATCGCCCCACCATTGCGCTCTTTCACGGTCAGGGCAGTCCATATAGTTGTCGCGCATAGTGACATAGAGCGTACGCTGCGCCTTGCGCCAAAGGTTGTTGCAAAAGTCGTTGTCGCACTCAAACTGACCCACAAAGTCGGTGTCAAAACCGCTCTCGCGATACTTTAGGTCGATAACTTCAACGCCCTGAGGGATATCGTAATAGACCGAGTGGCCATTTGCCCAGATTGGGGTCTCAAACTCCTGTTCTCCCTCGCAAGCGATATATTGGGTATAGAAGGCACGCGCAGGGCCAATCCAATAGTCGTCAGTATAGATGTTAATCCGCTCGCCACCCTTTGCCTTGATGCGCAAATATGGGGTCACCTGGGCGTTATAGGGCAGATAGCACTCAACCATTCCATCCTCGGTCATACCGCGACCCTCATACTCTCTCAGTTCGCTCCAACGCCACTGAGGCACAGGGCGAGTGACAAACTCTCCCCACTCGCTACGCTTACGGCTAACCTCCACAGCGTTAGTCCAAGCGCTGTCGTCACACTCCAACGAGGCAAAATCTACAGCCTTACGCGCATCGTAGCCCACATTTGCACCCGCTAAGCGATACTGCTTGTGACCCTTAGGGTTTTCGTCCGCAGGGGCCCAAAAGGCGTCATAACGCACTGCCTTCCAACTCTTATCGCTGACAATATGGCGACAACCCGTATGCATATCAAACCAAAGTCCAGGCATTGCTGTAGGCTTGTGGCTGAAGGAGTTACGGCCGTAGTACTGAACCAATACTGCAACACGGTTACGACCCCGCTTGAGGTTAGGAACAGCCTCAAAGTAGTCGCAATAACTATCGGTAGGGTTAGGACCACGCTTCAAACCACCCTCACGCACCACAAGTTCGCCGTTGACATAGAGCCAATATTTGGTGTCGGCTGCAATATGGAGCGA
>JAFNYE010000009.1 GCA_017383345.1 Alistipes sp.
TCTTGAGCACATCGTACTTGTAATCAATACCGGAGATACCCATACCCAAAACATAAGCAGGGTCATAGTCGCCATTAAGGTAAGCAATAGGGGTATCCTGTGGAGCCAAACGCTTCAACTCAAAGCAAATCCACGGACGGAAGGCGATATACTCAACCATATCGTTAAGACCATACTTTGCAACCATATCGATAGTCTGCTTAACAATCTCAGTCTCCTTTTCAGGGGTTGCGTGGTTCTTAATCTCGATAATCAGCTTAGTCTTTTTGCTCTTTTTCATCTGCTCGAGATACTGCTCCAATGTAGGAATAGTCTCACCATTCTCAAGCGGAATTTCACAAAGCTCTGCATAGGTGCTCTTCTGAATATTCAGACGCTTGATATCCTCACCCTTACGATAAATCTTATCAGGGTGCAAAGAGCCGTGAGCCACGACAATAATACCATCTTTGGTCATATTGATATCGCACTCAGAGCCATAAAGACCCATCTTCTGAGCCTGCTTAAGAGCCTCTATAGAGTTACGGCAAGAGCCCTTTGTAGCGTGAAAACCACGGTGGGCGATAATCTGTGGCTGAGCAAACGCAGCGACAGAGATAATAGCAGCAGCTGCAAGCATAAAAATTCGTTTCATATTTTAAGGTTTTAGTTATTTGATAACAAAAATATAGATTTTCTGACAAACAAGCAATTGTTTCGCTAAAAATTATTATCTTTGTTGCATATAGCGAACTATAACAACAAAAATTATACAACTATGGCTAACAAAATTTCAGTTTCTGTAATGTGCTCAGACCTTATGAACCTTGAGCGCGACATTCAAACCCTTGAGCGTAATGGCATCGATTGGCTGCATATTGATGTTATGGATGGTCACTTTGTACCTAATATGACCTTTGGTCCCGACTTCCCTAACGCTATGCACAAAGTTACAAAGCTTCCTCTCGACATACACCTTATGTGCGAGGAGCCTGAGTTTATCTGCTCAAAGATTGATGTTCACGAGGGCGATATCGTCTCTACCCATGTTGAGCTAAACAAAGACCTTAGCGAGTTTGCAGCCGACATCCACTCTAAGGGCGCTCTCTTTGGTGTAGTAGTTAACCCTGACACCCCTGTCGAGTCAGTAGCACCTCATATGGCTTACACCGATATGGTAACCCTTATGCTCGTACACCCTGGTTTCTCGGGCGCAAAACTCGTTGACGGCATCCTCGACAAGGTTGCGCAGATGCGCCAATGGCTTGACAGCAACGGCTACGAGAATGTCCTTATCAGCGTTGACGGTTCAGTATCGTGCGAGCGCGCAGAGCTTATGACCGCTATGGGCGCCAATGTATTCGTAGGTGGTACAGCGGGCGTTTATCGCAAAGGTATGACACTCGAAGAGTCTATTCCTCAGCTTCGCGCAGCTATCTCTAAGTAATATGAGTGAACGAATGGAGCGAGTATTCGATTATCTGCAACAGCAGCAGATCGAATACTCTTTCTATACCCATCCCGAGGCGCCAACCATTGAGATTGCACGCCAATATTGGCACGCCGATGGTTCAAAGCATTGCAAAAACCTATTCTTCCGCAACCACAAGGGCAACCGCCACTATTTAGTGGTCTTTGACAGCGAGCAGAGTATGGCTATCCACGACCTTGAGCAACGACTCAAGCAGGGAAAACTTTCATTCGCCTCCGAGCAGCGTATGGAGCGATATTTGGGTCTAAAACCCGGCTCTGTATCCCCTTTCGGGCTTATAAACGACACCGAGAACCACACACACCTGTTTTTGGACAAAAATCTACTGAACTACCCTTCGCTCAGCTTTCATCCAAACGACAACCGTGCTACGGTAGTTATCTCACAAGAGATGTTTGCAAAATACCTCGCAAGCGTTGGAAACAGCTTTGAATATATAGAGCTATATTAGTTGCGCAGAACAACAAAACAGCACCCATTCGGTTGAATGAGTGCTGTTTTTATCATCACATCCCTACTCTGAGAGTTGAAGTTGCTCCGTAGGCTGGGTATTATTCAGCACCGAAGCCTCAGGAAGTGCCGGTATATTGTGTGTAATAATACTATCAACAATATACTTTGTAAAGCCTCTCCACGGCAGAGCTCCAAAGTACTCTTTATATCTGAGTTCGACAACCTTTCCACCCTCAAGCATCAGGCGCTCAGCCAACTCTTTATTTTCGACAGAGAAGTTGAACTCATAGGATTGTATGGAGCCTGCCGCCTTTGAGCGAATACCCGACTGTATAAGTTTTCCCTCATAGGTCTTAAAGATTAAGCCCTTCTTAACCACATAGTTCAACTCGCCGCTCTTAACACCTTCGCCATAGACGAAATAGAAGCGAAAGTAAAAAGCACCTGCACCAATAGCAAGCAACAACAAAATAGCAACAGCCCAAAACTTTCTCATACTAATCAAGATTTATACCCTGATTGAGTTTAGCCTCCACAGGGTTTGCGTAAATACCGAGCAAAATCTCACGGGCAGCATCCTTATTGACACCCATAACCTCAAACTGGGCATTTGAGCGCACCAGATAGATATCAAACTGCTGCTCTGCAACCTTTGAATAGTACTTAGCAAAGCGACGAGTGCCGTGCTTGATATCGTAAGCTATATAGTTGGTATCAAAGAGTTTATAACCCGCTGTAATACGGCGATCAATAACCTCCGCCAACGCCTTGCTCTGCTCGGCGCGTGGGAGCTGAGCTATCTGCTCAAGTTCATCTCGGCGGATAGGCTCGCAGAAGGTCATATTCGCATCGCCCTTATAGGCCTTAATACCGGTAAGAATGCTCAGGAAGTCTTCATTCTCAGCCTTATGGTAAGGTTGACCCGTTGCGCGACGACACAACTCTACGGCCTTAAAGACATCACAAGGCTCATACTGGTAACTGATAGCAACAGGAGCGATATGAAGCTGGTCAAAACTCTCAACAAAATCACAGCCGCCACTAAGACCAAACATCTTGATAATTCCCGGCTCGGTCATATCTACGCCGTCCTTTGTACGACCATTGCGCTGGGCAATCCACACGGAGCGATGCGCCTCGTTAATACGATAGCGGATATACTCCGACAGGTGCTTTGAGTTCTCAAGAAACTCGCGCATAGAGACATCGTCCTTGCGGATAACCTTAATCATATAGTTAGCCTTGCAAAGCTCAAAGACAAGCGGTGTACGGAGCAGATTATCACCCAACGAGATATCTGTAGTAGGCAGATTGTTCTCAAACAGAGCATACTGCATAAGCATAGCATCAAGGGTGATGTCTCGGTGGTTGGAGATATAAAGCCAGCTGTTTTTGTCACTCAAGAACTCACAACCAGAGGTGGTAAAACGGCGCATTGTGCGGTGAATAATACCGCCAATGGCTGGATACATTATCTTACGCTGAATGTCGTCAGTAGTACGGCAGGAGCTGATAAGAGTACGCACCTGCTCAATATCCAAATTTGGAAAGACAAACTGTGCCGCAGGGATAAGCAGAGGGTCAGAGGCAATCTTCTCGACCACCGCAGGAATCTCCTCATCGTGATAGGCACGAATGTCATCAAAGAATGATTGAGTATTTTCCATCATCAATATTTTTATAAGCCGATTGCAAGCTGTTTGACGGTACCTGCAACCCAACTCTTTGTGCAATATATCGCAAAGGTAACAATTTTTTTGCAAATCGTGAAATATTACCACAAAATTATCTATCTTTGTAGCATAATAAAGATATAACCTATAATATACTACATACAAAATGGCTAAAACAGAAAGACTCCTAAAGCGTATAGCAGAGCTTGAGGAGCAGACCGGTGTTAAGCGCACCATCTTTGCTGCCTGTCCAAACTCTTCAGCAGTAATTCGCGCATCTATTCGCTCAGCTAAGCGTAACAATGCACCAATCTATTTTGCTGCAACCCTCAACCAGATTGACACCGACGGCGGTTATACAGGTATGACCCCTGCAGACTTTGTTAAGGTGTGCCGTATGGAGTGCGAGGCTATCAACTTCACCGGTGACTGCATCATCGCTGTTGACCATGGTGGTCCTTGGCTCAAGGATAAGCAGAACACTGAGCGTTGGGAGACTGAGCGCGCTATGAACGCCGTTAAGGCTTCATTTGAGGCTGCTATTGCTGCCGGTTTTGACCTTATCCATGTTGACCCAACTGTCGATATCAATGTTCCTAAGGGCGAGGTTATCGATATTCACTTGGTTGTTCGCCGCACCGTAGAGCTTATTGAGCACTGCGAGAAGTTCCGTCGCCAGAACAACTACCCAGAGATCTCTTACGAGGTAGGTACCGAGGAGGTACACGGCGGTCTTGCTGACGACACCGTATTTGACACATTCCTCGTAGAGCTCAAGGAGGGTCTTGCAGCTGTTGGCCTTGCTGATGTATGGCCTTGCTTTATCGTGGGTAAGGTTGGTACAGACCTTCATACTACCCTCTTTGATGGTGAGGTTGCAAAGAAGCTTACCGCAAAGGTTCGCCCTCTTGGCAGCTACATCAAGGGCCACTATACTGACGGCGTAAGCAACCCTCAGGACTACCCTCTCTGCGGTATGGGTGGCGCAAATGTAGGCCCGGAGTTCACTATCAGCGAGTATGAGGCTCTTGAGGAGCTTGAGGCTAAGGAGGTTGAGTACTACAACGCAGGTCGCGTGGCTATGCTCTCAAACATCACCGAGGTGCTCACTCGCCTTGTTTACGAGTCAAACCGCTGGAAGAAGTGGTTGCTTGAGAGTGAGAAGGGCGTTGACTTCTACGAGATTGACCCTGAGCGTCGCGCTTGGTTGGTTAAGACCGGTTGCCGCTACATCTGGCAGAAGCCTGAGGCTTTGGTTGCTCGTACATCACTCTACGAGAACCTCAAGCGCGTAGGTATGGACCCTGAGAATATCGTTCTCGACCGCATTGAGCACGATATGGACAAGTACTTCTACGCATTCAATATCGTTGACTTGAACAAGATGCTCTAAATCTACGGGCAGAACAAAATATGGGTCGGTTTCAATGCCGACCCATATTTTTTATCTCTACAACAACATCAACTGCACCGCAATATATACAGGCAGCAAGACAACCATCGTTATTGCAATATAGGCAAAGAATGACGGCATCTTTACACCCTCCTTTTCGGCAATAGACTTAACCATAAAGTTCGGGCCGTTGCCTATATATGTCATTGCACCAAAATAGACAGCGCCCGAGGCTATCGCTCGCAATATCTGTGGATTAACCCCCGCCACAAGCGCTCCATCCTCGGCTATACCCTGCGCTACGGTATGGAAAGCAACAGCCGTTGGTGCATTATCGAGGAACGACGATAGCGCTCCTGTAGCATAGTAAAACTGCCAAACATTGGTAAGACCCAAACTCTGGGCGTGCTGATTGAGATAGAGCAAAGCCGGAGTCATCGTCACAAAGATACCGATGAAGATGATAGCCACCTCGGCAATAGGTTCCCAAGAGAAGTGATTATCCTCTCGGACCTTGCTTTTAGTTACAAGCCACGAGATTACAGCAATAAGCACAAGCACCTCCTCTCGCAGAAACTTGAGCCACAAAGGGGCATCCTCGGCAGCCATTGAGGGCATTGTCGATGGGTTTATCAGCGCCACAGACAACACTATGGCTATGAGCATTATAAAATTCTTCGCTCCGCGTATATTGACAGTAAAACCCTCCTCGTCGTTATAATGAGAAGCAGGACGAATACCAATCTGCTCGTGATAGTGGAAGATAATCGAATCGACGATATAATAGCCTGCAAGCAACACCGCACCAACGGCTACCCACTGCGGATACATCTCTAAAAACCAAGTAAATGGAGCACCACGAAGATAGAGCAAAAAGAGCGGTGGATCGCCCAATGGAGTCAAAATACCACCACAATTGGCAACCAATGCTATAAATATAAATATGGTATGCACCTTGTGCTGACGCTCAGCATTCATCGCAAGCAACGGCCTGATGAGCAACATCGCCGCGCCCGTAGTGCCCACAATAGAGGCCAAAGCATAACCTATAAAGAGGATGGTCGTATTGACCGTAGGGGTAGCAACCGACTTAAATGTCAATTTTATACCGCCCGTAACAACAAATAGAGCGGTAAGCAGCACTATAAACGGCAGATAATCATAGACCATTTGCTCAAATAACGCGTGACCCAAATTTACCGTCAGCAGCAGAATAGATGTGGGGATAACCAACATTAAAACATAGGCGAGCTTATTGCCATTGCTCTCCCACCACCGAGGCATAAGCAAAGGCGCTAATGCAACGGTCAACAACATCACAACAAAGGGCAAAAGAAGCCAAATAGATAGTGTCTGCATAATTAGATTTTCTCAAAAACCGATGCAAAGGTAACACCAAAACTTAGCCGTTATTCTCCTAAAAGTAACTTTTTTTGTCCAGAAAGTCGCACATAAAGAGATTATTTCAACCTATAACCACCATTTGCCATACGCCCAAGTAGCGCGACTTTTTGCAACCGACGCAGCGGAGCGAGAGCAGAGAGTACTTTGTACTCTATGCCGAGCCGCGAGGAGGAAGAGCCACCTTTAGGTGGGTCAAAAAGCCGCCCCAAAAACTTTCGGAGAAACTCCGTTTCTCTTCCTGGTATTGCGGGTTTAGGATAGCCTTACGGCTATTACAATAAA